>NZ_JAWJTF010000434.1:0-1147 GCF_048836525.1 Nostoc sp. CALU 546 | reverse complement strand
GTGAGTCATCATGTATTGAATGTAATGACAGCTTAACTTTATAAACAGCGTAAATAAAAAACTCCCGCCCATGCGCTCGTCTTTTACCATTTTTATATGTACAAACTATCCACACATTAAAAGTAACTGAGCCATATTTATCACTGTTTAAAGTATAACAAGTCTTATAACTACGCCGCCCTCTAATTAATTGTCTAGTTCCGCCATGTTTGCCCCGAATAATCACTGGCATTTCAAAAGGAATATCAAGAGCTTGCAACCATCTGATGACTGGCACACAGAAGAATTCTCGGTCTAAATACAATCTTTCGATTTGAAGATTTAAAGGCTCAATCAGTGCTAAAAGATAAGTGATAATTGCTACTTTTGTATTTTGTTGTTGAACAGCTTTAATAGCTAAGGTGACTCGCTTATTCTTTTTAATTACATAGACAGTAGCATAAGCATAAAAAGAGCAAGTGCCATTTTTAGCTTGACTTCTGTAAATATATGGCGCTTCTAATAGTGTCGGTTCACCATAATAAGGAATTAAGTTAAAGTCAATGGCTATTTTTTGTTTTCCCTGTCGAATCCCATCTGGCAAGCGACTTTGTAGTGCTGTATTTAAGTCTAATTCCAGAGATTTTAGGTCTGAATATTTCTCTAAATGGTAACGTATGTCATTACTTGTAGGAACATTTTTTAAGACTTTGGTAGTATTTTCAATACTATCTTTTTGGGTGGCTGCTCGAATTAAAATTTCAAAGATATTTTGTTGTTCACACTTGCCTTGAGTCTGAATTGGAATATGTTCTGTTAAACAGTTAACTACTTCATTTAAGGTTTTACTATCAGTTAAAACTGGTTGTGTTGCAGTCATAGCCAAACTCAATCATCCTCAGAATCAAAAAATTTTTATCTTTACCCCTATACTTTACAAAAATTGCATACCACAGTACCAGAACTATATTCTGGTGCAAAATCTACCCTTACCTTTTTGGTTAATTGATTAATTTTACTTATGTTATATTTCTCAATTACTTTTCCAAAAAGCGTATCAATAAACACAGTTTATTAGGCAAGAATCAGATACCCAGGTATCGATCACAGAGCGATCGCAGAACTTTTAGGTCTACTGACAGTAATCTGCTGTCGGGCTGTGTTAGTT
>NZ_JAWJTF010000038.1:0-74035 GCF_048836525.1 Nostoc sp. CALU 546 | reverse complement strand
GTGTTAGTTTGGATAGTTTGTAGTAAGCACTTTAGTTCTTAGAAAACAAGGACTAAAGTTCTTACTATGAACTTGCTTATCTTTAACAAGTTGTTTTGGTTAGAAAATATCTCCCGGATCTGCGGAGCGGAGTTTGTTGATCGCAAGCGCTCCTGATGTTATGCACATTAAAACTGTGGAAGTTAAGACAATCACTGCATTATTAGTGGTCATCATTATTGGTAGTTTAGTTGCTTCTGCTGCAAAGCTATATAACAAAACAGAAGTAATAAATCCTGGGATATAACCTAAGATTGCTAAAATCAAAGCTTGTTGAAATACCACATTTAATAAGTAGCTATTGGCATAACCAATGGCTTTTAAAGTGGCGTATGCAACGAACTGTGTAGCAATATTGCTGTAAAGAATTTGATAAACAATAACCACCCCAACAACCGCAGCCATTGTCAACATCAAGTTAAGAATAAAACCAATGGGTGTTCTGACAGCCCAGTATTGTTTCTCAAAATCAATGAAGCCTTGGCGGGTAAAAACTTGGACATCATTAGGCAAACTTGCTTGCAAATTTTTTAGTACTTTTTCGGCGTTAGCACCAGGTTTGAGGGAAATCAAACCGACATCAATCATATCTGCTGGACGAGTATTGGGATTTATCCTCAAAAAAGTTGAGTCACTAACAAGCAAATTTCCATCTACCCCAAAGGAAGGGCCTAATGTGAATAAACCACCAATTCTTACTCTATAGCCAATTAATGAACTGTAGGGAAATATTTCAATTGTCTGTGCAGTTTCTCCCGCATTAAATTTTTCAGCTATTGGGCCAAACTCTGGGCGAGAACCTCGGTCAAAAAGCACGACATCGGGAATTTTGAGTTTATCTAAATTTTTCTCCACTTCTGGGAGATTCATCACCGGTCTACCTGGATCAAAACCAATAACATATATTGAATATTTCTCACTAGTAGCCGGATTTTTCAGTTTGGCAAATTGCAAATACATGGGGCTAACTGAATCAACGCCATCAAACCCCAAAGATTGGTATAAACGAGTCCGCGAAAAACTTTGATTTGAGGTCAAAGATTTATATTGCGAACTAACTAAAAATAAATCTCCTTTGAGATTTTGATGTACAGCAGTTGCACTGGAATAGAGGGCATCTTGGAAACCAAGTTGCACAAACATTAGCAGCACAATAAAACCAATTCCGGCTACAGCTACTAGTAAACGAACTTTTTGCTGGGCTAGCTGTAGCCATCCTAAAGGAATTTTAAAATTCATGGATTTATTTTCATTTGTCATTTGTCATTTGTCATTTGTCATTTGTCATTGGTGAATGACATCTGCCAATTGACTAAATCTGAATGGCGACATCCACTTGTAAGTTAGTTAAACGAGCAACTTTTTCACTATCTGCGGGATTATCGATGGAAATTTTAACTTCAACTATTCGGCGGTCTGTGTCTGAACCAGGGTTTATGCTGAAGATGTTTTGCTTGTCAACTTGCCAACCAATTTCTTTGACAGTTCCTTTTAATGTTCCATTAAATGCAGTGCTGTTAATGGTGGCTTTTTGTCCTACACGCACTTTTTGAACATCGGTTTGATACACCTCTGCAATCACATACATTTGAGATGTTTTACCGATTTCAGCAAATCCTTTGTTGGTGTTGATTACTTCTCCACTTTTGGCGTGAATTTTCAAAATTTTGCCATTTATGGGAGATTTTATATAACTTAAATCCAAGTCGGCTTTTGCTTGTTGAACAGATGTTGTTGCACTGTTGACTTCGGTTTGTGCGACTTGAACATCTACACTACGCACTTCGCTAATACTGGTGAGTTGTGCTTGTGCTTGCTTAACTTGTTCTTGGTATGTGTCTTGAGTTCGCTTGAGGGTGGCTTGAGCTTCTGCTAGCTGCTGTTGGGTAGTTTTTAGTTGCAAAGCTTTGCTATCTGCTACAGAAGCCGCGATCGCACCTTGTTTATATAATTGCTGATAGCGGTTATTCTCGGCTTGAGCGTTGTCTACTTCCGCCTGGATGCGGGCAATTGTCGCCTCTTGAGTTGCAACATCCCCTTTATATTGTGGCTCTAACCGGGCAATTACAGCCTTTTGAGCATCAATATCTCCAGTTTTACCTCCAGATTTCACCTGCGCTAGTTTAGCTTTGGCAACTTGCAGTTGGTCTAAAGCCTGTTGCAATGCAGTTCTAGAACGACCATAATTTTCGAGATAGGCCAGTGTTTGCCCAGCTTTAACCGCATCTCCTTCTTTCACCAACAGTCTGTCTACTCGCACCCCATTATTGGAAGCAGGAGCAGTCAAAGAAGTAACTTCACCTTCTGGTTCCAAACGTCCCAAGGCTGTCACAGCAACTTTTGCAGGTGTGGCAGCTTTTGGTGAATTTGCTGGTGGTGTCTCAACTTTTGGTTTAGACCAAAACGGTACCAAACTATAAAAAGCGATTAATCCAGCCGCTAGAGTTAGAGAAGCTGCTAAAATTACTTGCGATCGGCCTACGGGTTTTGTGAATAATCGGCTTTCTTTATTTACTGCCATATTTTCATTCCAATTCTGCTTTTTTAGGAGATAGCCTGGTTATATTTAGTCGATTAGATATAGACTCATCCGCAAATTACCAAGAGGATTTTGCCTCTAGGGTTTCTACCTTAATAATGTGGATGGATCTAAATTGGTTTTATATGAATTGTTCTACGCTTCTACCGCCCAAAGTTACTATTGTGGCGTGAAAATTAATGGAGTGTTACTTCAAAGCTTCCTAAGTTATATCCTAATTTGACATCTAATCCAGTAGCGTAAAATACAATAGCGCTAACCAGAAAACTTAACTCTCAAGAACAACGAAGCGCTAATAAAAATGAACTCAAAATTGGATAAACTTGTCATTAAGTATGGCGTAAAATTTGATTTTTGTCAACCAAAAAGCTTTGCATAAATCCTGATTCTCTCACTAAATTATTTCATCCCAGTAAGATGAGATGCTGCAAAAGTTACTTGTCACTAATCTCTTGTTTAGCAATTGAATACCAACAGATAGTTAGTTATTAAGCAGATTTGATATTACTAACAGATTATTATTAGCAAGGTTGTGTACTATAAGACATTATTATTGCTTTCGATTCTACTAATTCAATGCATGAAGTGATACCTTTGGTGAGTCACATTAACGTACATCTAAAAATACCTAGTTAAAAGGGCGGTTAGAAACCGCATCTACACAAACAAAACTCATCTCCGTAGGTTTAAAACACTCAATTTTTCTTAGTCCGCGGAGGCGAATTCCCCTGCGGGTTTGCTGTTGGAGGTCGTTTGAAAAGTGTTTCGCTGTGAATTTAGGCACTTTTCGATCCCCCCTAACCCCCCTTAAAAAGCTACGGTGTATAAGTCTGAAATAGCTGATTAACCAGGGTTTTACCCCACCCTAACCCTCCCCTTGGAAAGGGGAGGGAACTAGATTTCTTTTTTCCCCCTTTGCAAGGGGGGATTAAGGCTTTCAAGGGTAGGGGTTTAAAAATCAGGCAGTAGAGAGAGTGATTTGAGACACATGAAGTTGTGGAGGGGAAGTGGGCCAAGGCTCAGGAAAAAAACTACCTTGAGGTAATGGCAGGCGATTGAGAACAGCGGCCTTAATGACTAAAAATCCACGACGAAAACAACTCAAGCAACGATGGAGGACACTATTTTTAAAATTGCGTCGTGCCACATGAGTTGGTGGTAAGTCATCTAAACTACTAATCGGTAGATTGGCATCAACTTCTCCACCAACGCTGACTTGCCACAGAGTAGCAACAGCCATCGCTAACCAATGTCTCTCGGCGCGTCTGGGGTGAGTAATCTTGGTGCAATGCCAACAAAAACCGCCGCGTTTACCATCTTTAAAAAGACACTCAATCCAACAGCGCATAGAATACCAGCAAGCATCCGCAACGTCAGGTGGTAAATCGGTGAGAATCAACCAGGGGTCAGTGTAACCCGCGTCATGGCGAGCTAATAAAGTACATTTGAGAGAGTTAGTCTTGAAACAGGTAACTAAGCCAGAGAAAAACTGACCAACTTCGGACTGTATTTTCCTTTTTTCCCAATAGCTCTGCTAAGAATACTGATACTGTTGTCAGTCCGCAAGATTGGGTCATCACTATCCCAAAACTCCACATTGCTAGTATCAATGCTTGCGACTTAGACAGATGCGGCATCTTTTCTATGACTTTCCTCGTCCATTGCCTTAATTCCTCGCTTTTTCCTAAAAGCATTTTCCCCCCACACCCTGACATTCTTCACCGCATCTGACTTGCATATTTTTGCGGTCTGACAACAGTTGTGTATTTTACCTGCTTTTCTCCCTCTTTCTTAAACCCCTACCCTTGAAAGGGGGATTAAGGGGGGTAATTCGACTTGTGTGTACACGGTAGCCTTAAAAAGAGGGGAACCCGGAGTCAAAGTCCCCCAATTTATCGGGGGATTTAGGGGGATCTAAAACTTTTGATACTGACAAAAGGACTTTTAAAACATCCTCTTAGCATTCTTGTAGAGTAACCGCGAATTCCATTCGCTCTGGCTTTTTAAGCACCATTTTAAATCATGCAATCACGATTATGTTTATCAAGTAACATACTAAAAATTAATATTTGCTTTATAAATAACCACTTTGGTTTTTAACTTGACTTATATTTAAAAATAACCAAAAACTTTGACTAAATTATGATGTTTGTCTGAGAAAATATACTTATGACTATTCAATTTATCTATGTATTCATTGAATTGTGATTTACTAGACAACAGATTTTCATTGTTAACTTAATTCAGCACAAACTTATGGCTAACACGTAGATAACAAAATATCCCATACATTTATAGAGTCATAAATTATACTTTTTTGCTTAATTTTATTCAAGTTAACATCAGTAATTGTGGATGTTTGTTTATGAAATAACTTTAAAGAAATGATTTAGTTTCTGTAAAATATGCTAGTATTTTTATTAATTCAATGCTTTAAAGTAGTTAAACAAACTAGTTATTTAATTGAGATTTTTAAATTAAAAATAACTAAAGATAACTGCTTTGTCATTACCTTGTGACCGTTTCATTACTTGTTCAAGTTACATAAATTCGGATTCAAGGTGGTGTCTTTTGTGTAACAAGCTTGTCAACTTTCCTGGTTTAAATAGCATAAAATATATTATCCCGGACGTTGAAACTGGCTATGACATTGAACAAGATGCAGAACGTTGTCATTCACAACAGCTATGTTGCTGTGGTTAGCCTAGATAATCAAATGCTTTTGGGTGAAAAAACGTTTCTGTTCTCTTAGCTACTCCTCAGTTCCCATCACTCCAGTAGGATACCATTACTCAAAATCTTTACCATTACAAATGGATTAAATTCACTGGTCAAGCAGCTATTACACTCCAAAACTATTTTACCAGTTTTAACAACGTCTTTGACCTATTGCCACAATTTCAAGAGTCTAGCGTTGGATAACATTTTTGTGCGATGTCTACGATGGACTACGCCTACGCAGTGTGCCAAAGCCGCCTGGAAACATAAGGCTTTACCTGGCATAATTCGTAATTCGTAATTACTTTTTCGCCAGGATTTCATATCTGTTAACTGCTTACAAAACGAGAGCTTTTCATTATTTAGTAGGCAACAGAAATTACTGTAGCTACACAATTCACAGTACTAACTATGCCCTATGTCTGCTTATTCAATTGATACTGCCTTAACGGAGTTAGAGAGCCTGATAACTAATTGTGAACAGGCTGTGATTAAGTCTATCGAGGGAAAAAAAATGAAATCGGATAAATCAGTGTCAATCAACAAAATTAACAGACAATTACAACACAATCCTATCGCCATTGTTGGAATGGCTTCTTTATTACCTCAAGCTAGAAATTTGCGGGAATACTGGCAAAATATTGTAAACAAAATTGATTGTATTACTGATGTTCCTTCCACTCACTGGAGCGTCGAAGATTATTACGATCCAAATCCTAGAACCACTGAAGATAAAACCTATTGTAAAAGAGGCGGGTTTCTTCCAGAGGTAGATTTTAACCCGATGGAATTTGGCATCCCACCTAGCATTTTGGAAGTCACAGACGTATCGCAACTATTAAGTTTAGTGGTTGCGAAAGAAGCGATGGAAGATGCTGGCTATGGCGAAAAACGTGAGTTTAACCGCGAAATGGTTGGGGTAATCTTAGGCGTGGCTATGGCCAAGCAGTTAGGAATGCCACTTTCAGCAAGATTGGAATATCCGATTTGGGAAAAAGCGCTTAAAAGCAGTGGTTTATCTGACGAAGATACTAAAAAAATCGTCGATAAAATCAAAAGCGCTTATGTGAAATGGGATGAGAATGCTTTCCCTGGAATGTTAGCGAACGTAGTCGCGGGTAGAATTGCCAATCGCCTAAATTTTGGCGGAATGAATTGTGTAGTTGATGCCGCTTGCGCTAGTTCCTTTGGTGCTTTAAAAATGGCAATTAGCGAACTAGTTGAGCATCGCTCTGACATGATGCTGACTGGTGGTGTTGATACCGATAACACCATCATGGCTTACATCTCATTCAGCAAAACACCGGCGGTTTCTCCTAGTGAAAATGTCAAACCTTTCGATGCTAAATCTGATGGGATGATGCTGGGTGAAGGTATCGGGATGATTGTCCTCAAACGGTTAGAAGATGCTGAACGGGACAACGATAAAATATATGCCGTAATTAAAGGTATTGGTACTTCCAGCGATGGACGTTACAAGAGCATTTATGCTCCCCGCAAAGAAGGCCAAGTTAAAGCCTTAGAACGTGCTTATGAAGATGCCGGCTTCTCTCCCGCTACCGTTGGTTTGATGGAAGCACATGGCACTGGTACAATGGCTGGAGATCCGACAGAATTCGGTTCTTTAAAAGACTTCTTTGATGTCCATGATGATAAAAAGCAGCATATCGCTTTGGGTAGTGTGAAATCGCAAATCGGACACACAAAAGCGGCTGCGGGTGCGGCGAGTTTGATTAAAACTGCTTTGGCTTTACATCACAAAGTATTGCCGCCGACAATTAACATCACTGAGCCAAATCCCAAACTCAACATTAAAAATTCATCCTTTTATTTGAATACCGAAACTAGACCTTGGATTCGTCCAGAAGGTGAAGCACCAAGACGCGCAGGTGTAAGTTCCTTTGGATTTGGCGGAACCAACTATCACGTTGTTTTGGAAGAATATGAAGCTGACCAAAACGCCGCCTACCGCTTACACAGTGGTGCTAGTGAAGTGTTGTTGTTTGCTCCTACAGTAGAGCAATTGTTGAGCAAGTCGGAAGAGATTTTAGGTAAGTTGCGATCGCCTGAAGCACCTACACACTATTCACAATTAGTCAATGAGTGCAAATCACAACAGATTCCCCTCTCTGCTCCCAGATTTGGGTTTGTCGCTGAAAATCTGGAAGAAGCTTGCAAGTTTCTGCAAACTAGCATTGACTGGCTGAAACTCAAAGGGTCAGCAGCATCTTGGGAACATCCCCAAGGGATTTATTACCGCTCCTCTGGTATGGAGTTGGGCGGAAAAGTTGTCTCTCTATTTTCTGGACAAGGTTCGCAATACCTGGAGATGGGACGCGAACTGGTGATGAATTTTCCTTTGATGCGCCGTCTGCATGGTTATATGGATAGCCTGTTGCTCAAAGATAATTTGCAGCCGTTGTCAGAGATTGTTTTTCCTCATCCTGTGTTTGCAGAGGCAGAAAAAAATGTCCAAATTGCTGCCTTGCAACGCACAGAATATGCCCAACCAGCCATCGGGGTGTTGAGTGCAGGGATGTACAGCATATTGCAACAAGCTGGGTTTAAGTCAGATTTTGTGGCGGGACATAGCTTTGGTGAATTAACCGCACTATGGGCTGCGGGAGTTTTGAGTACAGAAGATTACTTGTTCTTAGTGAAAGCTAGGGGTCAAGCAATGGCTGCACCCGAAGACCCAGATCATGATGCGGGTAGTATGTTGGCTGTCAAAGAAGACATCAGCAAAGTAGAAGCAGTGCTGAGACATTTTCCCCAAGTTGCGATCGCTAATCAAAATTCTCCCACTCAATTTGTCTTGGCTGGGCCTACCGCAGAAATAGCGAGAATCAAAGAGGCTTTACACGAGAAAGGATATACGGCTGTATTGTTACCTGTTTCCGCAGCGTTCCATACACCGCTAATCGCCTTTGCTCAGAAATCCTTTGCGATCGCAACTAAGTCTGTTAAATTCCAAAGTCCCAAAATCCCTGTTTACAGCAACGTTACCAGTAAGCAGTATCCCAAGGAAGCCCAAGGTATTCAAAAGATTCTGGAAACGCACCTTTCCAACTCAGTGCTGTTTAAGCAGGAAATTGAAAATATCTATGCGGCGGGTGGTACTTGCTTTGTGGAATTTGGGCCGAGGAGAATTCTTAGCAACTTAGTGAAAGAGATTCTTGGCGATCGCCCACATATTACCGTATCTTTGAACCCCAGCACTCAAAAGAATAGCGATCGCTCTTTGCGCGAAGCAGTTGTGCAGTTGCGGGTGATTGGTTTGACTTTAAATAACCTCGATCCTTACCAACTTCCCCAAACTATTCCCCCAATTGAGACGAAGAAGACATTAAATGTTCGTTTAAACGGCATCAATTATAGATCCGAAAAAACGAAAAATGCCTTCGCTCTAGCTTTACAGGATGGGCATAAAGTCACATTACCTACTCCTGAATCTTTTGAAACTGTGGCTCCTTTATTTAGCAGCCCAGGTGTGACTCCAACTCTCGCAGCGATCGAGACTAACGGACATAAAAAACTTACCCCAGCAATGAACGGTGTGACTGCTACTATCATCGCCCAGCCAGAGCAACAGATGAATCCTGTTACCCTGTCACAACCAGCCCAGGAATCTAAGATGCAACCAACACCAGAAAAACTTACAAATTACGAACAACTTTTAGCAAGTTTAGAATATCTCCTGACACAGTTCCAGGAAAATCAAGCCGAGAATTTACAAGTTCACGGTACTTATCTCAACCATCAAATGGAATACGCTAAAGCGTTTTTCCAACTAATGCAGCAGCAGAATTCCTTGTTGAGTGAAAGTAAATCAACAGCCGAAACTGCCAAAATGAAGCTAGTTGTCATGGAAAGCCTAGAGCGTAGCATGATGCAGTTTCATTCCCAACAAGGTGAAACTCTACGCATCCATGAGCAATATCTTCAAGAGCAGTTGGAATATACTAAGAGCTTTTTCCAACTAATACAGCAAGAATATTCTCAAATCATCTCAGGTGAGGGAGTAACGCAATTAACAGAGAAACTCAGCAATTTCACTCCGTTCACCACAGAAACAACTGTTAGTGATGCACCTACCAAGATAGTAGAAAGCCAGCCTTTGCCTGTAGCTGTTACCCAAGAACCTCTCCCGGCTGCTGTAGAGCCTGTAGTTGAAACTTCTTACTCTCCACTTCCCACTCCCCATTTTGCCACTGTCGAGACAGTCGAGCCTGTAGTTGCGCCACCTGTCCCAGTAGTAGAAGAACCCCAAGCTGAGGTTGTAGTCAAAATTAGCTCACCCCCAGTCAAGGAAGTTGTTGCAGAACCAGCACCCACAACTGCTGCACCTGTATCTGGCGCAACCATCGATATTGTTGACTTGGATAAAAATCTTTTAGCCATCACCAGCGACAAGACCGGCTACCCAGTCGAAATGCTGGAAATGGACATGGATATGGAGGCTGATTTAGGGATTGACTCCATCAAACGGGTGGAAATCTTAGGGGCGCTACAAGAGATGTACCCCAACCTACCCAAGCCCAATTTAGAAGAACTGTCAGAAAAACGCACCATCGGTCAAGTTGTAGAGTATCTGCAATCCCATGCTTCCAAAGGTGTTTCGATAGAAATTGCAGTTCACGAAGTGCAACAAGTAACTGAGATTCCAGTAGAGACTGCACCAGTAGTTGAGGTAGTTACTACACCGGAAGTAAGCGTAGTTGTTGCATTCACTCCAGAACCAGAAGTTGCTCCTTCTACAAGTGATGAATTTGCAAACTTAGGTGAAACCCTGTTAGCCATCACCAGCGATAAAACTGGTTATCCAGTGGAGATGCTGGAACTGGAAATGGACATGGAAGCCGACTTGGGGATTGACTCGATTAAACGGGTAGAAATCTTAGGGGCGATGCAAGAAACGTACCCCAACTTACCCAAACCAAATATCGAAGAACTCGGCGATCTCCGCACCATCGGTCAAATAGTCGATTACCTACAGCAGTTGGCTGGAGGTGAAAAAAAAAAGTCTGAGCCTGAGTTTGTCCAACAACCACCGGAACTAGAGCATACTATCCAGCGCCATCCGGTCAAACTCAGAAGCCTAGCACAGCCCGATTATTTGGATTTCAAGTTACCAGAGGGACACATCAGTTTAATTACCGATGATGGTTCCCTCACCACTTACAAATTAGCTGAATCCCTAATCGAGAAAGGCTGGAAAGTAGTAGTTATCAGCTTTCCCCAATCGCTTCTCGTCCAGCAAGCGCCCCTACCCACAGGAGTAACCCGCGTCACCTTAGCAAACTTGAGTGAAGAACATCTTCAACAACAATTGCAAGCGATCGCATCTCACTGTGGAGCAATCGGGGCCTTCATCCACCTACATCCAATGTTTGTAGGAAATCACACCGGAAGTATTTCTTATAACGAATCAGAAAAGGCGATCGTCAAGCACGTATTTTTGATGGCGAAACACCTCAAACCCTCTCTAAACGAAGCTGCAAAGCATGGACGTAGTTGTTTCTGCACAGTTGCTCACCTTGATGGAGCCTTCGGTTTAGAGTACAAAGTCAACTTCGGTGCGAT
This sequence comes from Nostoc sp. CALU 546, assembly GCF_048836525.1. Classification (NCBI taxonomy): domain Bacteria; kingdom Bacillati; phylum Cyanobacteriota; class Cyanophyceae; order Nostocales; family Nostocaceae; genus Nostoc; species Nostoc sp. CALU 546. The sequence continues at coordinate 63,156 of NZ_JAWJTF010000038.1, read as the reverse complement.
CGGCGCTGGTTTGTTCGGATTAAGCAAAACTCTGAGATGGGAATGGCCAAAGGTATTTACTCGTGCGATCGACCTAAGCCCCAGACTTGACGCTAAACAGTCAGTACAAAACATCATCGCTGAACTTCACGACCCCAACCTTTATATAAGTGAAGTTGGCTACGGCTCACAAGGACGAGTCACCATTATCGCTGATTAAAAACCAGATTAACGCCGTGTGCAACTTTCTCTCGAACCTAACCCCCAACCCCTTCCCTACAAGGGAAGGGGAGTAAGAATCAAAGCCTCTCTCCCTGTGGCTACGGTCGAATTACCCCCCTTAATCCCCCCTTGGAAAGGGGGGAAAAAAGAAATCTAGTTCCCTCCCCTTTACAAGGGGAGGGTTAGGGTGGGGTAAAACCCTGGTTAATCAGCTACTTCAGACTTGTGTGTACACCGTAGTCCTGTAGGGGAGAGGAATGGAAGCGAGGGTTTCAAGAATAAGTTACACATCAAACCCAATTTATGCAGGTATTCACGAGGATTTATGACACAAACAGCCCAGCTTAGTCCATCATCTGTCTTTGTCGTGAGCGGCGGTGCAAAAGGGATTACGGCTGAGTGTACTATCAGATTAGCCCAACAGCAACCCTGCAAATTCATCCTCCTCGGTCGCTCCGAACTATTAGAAACCGAGCCAGATTATGCTCAAAATTCTGATGAATCCGCATTGAAAAAATGCATCATGGAAAATCTTCTTTCTCAAGGAGAGAAGCCCACACCCATGAATGTGCAAAAAATATATAACAAAATTACCTCCAGCCGCGAAATTAAAAAGACTCTAGCAGCAATTGAAAAAACTGGAGCTAAAGCAGAATATATCAGCGTCGATGTCACAGATACGCCAGCTTTACAAGAAAAACTTGCTACTGCTGTGCAACATCTCGGCCCAATTACCGGAATCATCCACGGCGCTGGAAACTTAGCTGATAAGTTAATAGAAAAGAAAACAGAAGAGGATTTTGAAAAAGTTTACACCGCTAAAGTTCAAGGTTTAGAAAACCTGCTAACTTGCGTTAACCCTAATCAACTTCAGCATTTAGTTTTGTTTTCTTCAGTCACAGGCTTTTACGGAAATCCTGGACAATCTGATTATGCGATCGCAAATGAAATTCTGAACAAATCAGCCCATATATTTAAGCAAAGTTATCCCTCATGTCATGTAGTCGCTATCAACTGGGGCGCTTGGGATAGTGGGATGGTGACAGCAGAATTAAAGAAGATTTTTCAAGAGCGAAAAATTGAAATAATTCCCATTGCAGTCGGAGCGCAAATGCTCGTGAAAGAAATGGATAATACCAATCACGCAACTGCACAAGTTGTTATTGGTAGCCCGCTTGTTCCCCTGGCGGCAGAGTTAGATTCAGAACTACGAACCTATCGTATTCGTCGCCAAATGACATTGGAGGCTAATCCATTTTTACACGATCATACGATTGCTGGTTCTCCAGTTTTACCAGCAACTTGTGCAATGACTTGGATTATCAATGCTTCTGAACAATTATATCCCGGTTATCGGTTGTTTAATTACCAAGATTTTAAAGTTTTGAAGGGGATTACTTTTAATGACACATTAGCGAAAGAACATCTTTTAGAAATAGAAGAAATTTCTAAAGTTAATCTTGAAAGAATCGAACTTAAAGCCAAAATTTCGAGTAAAAATCCAGAAGGGAGAATCCATTTTCATTTTAGCGCTCAACTCAATCTCCAGCGAGAAATCCCAGATGCACCTATTTATGAATCTCTCAATCTCGAACCAGATAATATCATTACTGCGACAGGAAAAGCTTTTTACCAAAATGGTGGGGCGACATTATTTCACGGCCCCGGTTTTCAAGAAGTTAAGAGAGTTTTAAACATCAGTCCTGAAAGAATCACTACAGAATGTCTTTGGCCAGAACTCACCGCACAGGAACAAGGACAATTCCCCGTCCAATGGGTAAATCCTTACACCACTGACTTGAGTATGCACGCTTTATGGATTTGGACACAACACTTTCATGAAGAAGGTTGTTTACCTGGAAAAGTAGAGAAATTTGAACAGTTTGAAGCGATACCACATAACGAAACATTTTACGTTTCTTGTGAAGTACTAGCTAAGACACCAAGCAGTGCGATCGCAAACTTTATCATACACGACCGCCAAGGTAAAATCTATTCACGAATGCTCGGCGCTCATGCCATTATTTGGTCAATGAAAATGCTCAGAAGCTAGTAATCTGTCAAGTTTAAAGTTCGTAGTAAGGACTTTAGTCCTTCTTAATATAAGCACTTTAGTGCTTACTACAAACTATCAAAATCTTAGGATTGCTAGAACTTGCCTCGTTTAAAGTTTGGGGAACAGCGTAAATCCTGCCTTTTAATTATCTCTTGCTAAATACCCAAACTCGGAGCATATAAATCGTGGAAAAAATAGCCATCATCGCATTATCATGCCTATTCCCCGATGCAAATAATCCTGAAGAATACTGGCAAAACATCGTTAATCAAAAAGATTCGACATCCTCTGCAACCGTCGAAGAAATCGGAGTAGATCCGACAATATTTCACAATCCAGTTAAAGGTACACCAGACAAAACCTATTCCCTCAAAGGCGGTTACATCCGCAACTTCCAGTTTAACCCCTCCGAGTACAATCTACCATCAGAATTTGTTGCTGGTTTAGATAACACCTTCAAATGGTCATTGTATGCCGCTAAACAAGCAATTGAACAAAGTGGTTATTGGGGTAATCAAACTGTTCTGGCAAAATGTGGCGTAATTTTAGGTAATTTGTCATTCCCAACAAAATTATCTAATCAATTATTCTCGCCAATTTACCAGCAAGCTATTAATCCTGCTGTCAGAGAACTTTTGCAGCATGAAGACTTTGATTTAGCTACTTTACCAAGTGCAACCAAAGCATCTTTATACAATGCGATGATATCTGGTTTACCAGCATCTATCGTTGCTCAAGCTCTATCTCTATCTCAGATTAATTTATGTCTGGATGCTGCTTGCTCGTCATCATTTTATGCCATTAAACTAGCATCTCATTACTTATGGTCACACAAAGCTGATGTCATGTTAGCTGGAGCCATCAGTTGTGCAGATTCCCTATTCGTGCGGATGTTATTTTCCGGCGTTCAAGGGTATGCAGAAAACGGTATTAGCCGCCCCTTAGATAAATCCTCTAGAGGGCTAATTCCCGCCGACGGTGTTGGAATGGTAATGCTGAAGAGATATTCTGATGCCGTTAGAGATGGCGACAATATTCTCGCTACCATCTGCGGTAATGGACTATCGAATGATGGTAAAGGTAAACATTTACTCAGTCCAAATCCTAAAGGACAAGTCCTAGCTTTTGAACGAGCCTATAATGAGGCGAAATTTAGTCCTAAAACCATCGATTACCTAGAGTGTCATGCCACTGGCACATTGCTAGGAGATACAACCGAATTTAACTCCATCGAAACATTCTTTGGTCAAAACCAAGCCGCGCCTCTGGTGGGTTCTGCCAAAGCCAATACTGGTCACTTGTTAACTGCTGCTGGCATGGTTGGCTTGACTAAAGTGATTTTGAGTATGTCTCATGGTGTAATTCCAGCAACCATGAATGTTTCGGAACCTTTAACATCAGAAAAAGGTACAATTTCCGCCGATAAAATTGTTAGAACAGCTACGACATGGCCGAATAATAACGCACCAATTAAACGGGCGGCTATCAGTGCTTTTGGTTTTGGCGGCACTAATTCTCATCTGATTTTAGAACAAGGGAGTACAACAGAATCAGTTGAATCAACTCCGCCTGTTCCACCTACCAAAGTCGCCATTGTCGGCATGGATGCCTTTTTTGGTAACTGCAATGGCTTAGATGCTTTTGAACGCAGTATTTATGATGGAACACAGCATTTTACTTCTCTACCGCCTCAAAGATGGCACGGGATAGAAAATCAAGAAAGTGTCCTCAAAGAATACGGTTTAACAGACGGGAAAGCACCAGTAGGAGCATACATCAAGGATTTTGAAATCGATACTTTATCGTGCAAAATCCCACCGAATGAGATAGAGAAATTAAACCCACAACAATTGTTGCTCCTGAAAGTTAGCGATCGCGCCGTGAAAGATGCGAAACTACAGGAGGGTGGCAATGTGGCAGTGATTGTCGCCGCCGAGACAGAATTCTCTGTGCATCAGCTACAGCAAAGATGGAATCTATCTTGGCAAGTTAAGGACGGCTTACTCAACCAAGGAATTTCTCTACCTGCTGAACAGCTGGCGCAACTGGAAACCATCGTTAAAGATAGCATTCACCAACCTGTAGAAATCGGCGAATATGTAAGTCACATCGCCAACATCATGGCGAGTCGAATTTCTGCTTTGTGGAATTTCACTGGCCCTGCATTCACCGTCAGCGCTGGCGAAAATTCCGCCCTCAAAGCGTTGGAAGTTGCCCAAATGCTACTCGCTACGGGAGAAGTAGACGCGGTGGTTGTGGGTGCGGTAGATTTAGCCGGTGGTGTAGAAAACGTCTTGTTCCGCAGCCAATTTGCCCCAATTAATACGGGTGTCAATACGTTGGGTTACGACCAACAAGCTAATGGCTGGACGGTTGGCGAAGGTGCGGGTGCTGTTGTCCTCAAGCGCTACGAAGCTGCTAAGGAAGATAATGAACGCATCTATGCAGTAATTGATGCCATGAGTTTCGCACAAGGTAATTCTACTTTGAGTGATGCTTTGGTAAAACCTGATGCTTCAGCTATCAGCAATGTCTGCAAACAAGCTTTCGAGATGGCGGAGATTCAACCCACAGAAGTTAACTATGTGGAAGTCTTCGGTAGTGGCGTTCCCCAGGAGGATGAAGCCGAAATCACAGGTTTATTGCAAGCTTATCCGAAAGTGGGCAATGGTTTGCACTGTGCATTGGGCAGCGTCAAAGCCAATATCGGCCACACCTATACAGCATCGGGAATTGCTAGCTTAATCAAAACCGCTCTCTGTCTTTATTACAGGTATATTCCCGCCACACCCAAATGGTCTGGTGTCAAAACACCGCAAGTATGGGAAGGTAGCCCCTTCTATGTGGCAATGGAATCAAGACCTTGGTTTGTCGATAAAGGCGGCACACGCAGAATAGCAGCAATTAATAGCATGGGTATAGATGGCAGTTACGCCCATTTAATCTTGTCGGAAGAACCCAGCCAAGAGGAACGCGACAACAGATATTTGCAACAAATGCCTTTTCATCTGTTTCCTATCGCAGTTAGCGATCGCACCACCATCTCCGATCTTCTCAACAATCTCCAAAATACCATAGAAGCGAGTTCTTCTTTATCAGCTACCGCCAGCGAGATATTCGCTACTTTTCAACAGCATTCTAATCCAAAATACGTCTTATCAATCACAGGACGTAACACAAAAGATTTACTCAAAGAAATTGAATCTGCCCGCAAAGGTATAAATAATGCCTTTGAAAACGGCACAGATTGGCAAACACCACTAGGTAGTTATTTCACAGCGAAACCATTAGGTAAAACTGGAGCAGTTGCTTACGTTTATCCCGCAGCAGTCAATTCTTACATTGGTATTGGTCGTACTGTTTTTCGCTTATTTCCGAAAGTATTCGAGGACTTAAAAAGTAACAATCTCTACAATCGGGCTGCCGATGTCGAAAAGTTAGTTTACCCCAGAAGCTTACCTAAATTAACAACCAGGCAATTAGAAACTCTTGAAAAGCAATTGTTAGATGATTCCCTAGCAATGTTTGAAAGTGAAATCGCCTTTGCTAGATACATGACGGCAATTTTCCGAGATGATTTTAAAGTCAAGCCGCAATCTGTATTTGGGTATAGCTTGGGCGAAACTAGTATGATGGTTGCCCAAGGAGTTTGGAGTGATTTTGAGGGCGGAAGTAACACTTTAAACTCATCACCTCTATTTGGCGATAAGTTATCTGGGCCGAAAAATGCAGTGCGTGAATATTGGGGATTAACCGATTCACCAAACAACAATCTTTGGAATACCTATGTTCTCATGGCTACTCCATCGCAAGTTAGAGAATGCCTGAAACATGAGAATCGCGTCTACTTAACTCAAATCAACACACCAGAAGAAGTATTAATTGCAGGTGATGATGCCGCTTGTAAGCGAGTGATTGCAACTTTAGGTTGCAATGCGTTCCCCGCTCCCTTCGACCATGTGATACATTGTGAAGCGATGCGATCGCAGTACGAAGAAATCAAGAAGGTAAACACCTTACCATCGCAAAATCTTCCAGGTATTATTTTTTATTCTGCCGCCGATTATCAACCAATTACACTTGATAGCGATACCATTGCTCACAACATCGCCAAAGGATTGTGCCAAGAACTTGATTTTCCGCAATTAGTTAATCGTGTCTACGGTGATGGAGTCAAAATATTTCTAGAAGCAGGCGCGGGTAATGTCTGTTCGCGATGGATTGACAAAATTCTCGGCAACCAAGAACATATCACAGTCTCTCTAAATCGTAGAGGCATGGATGACCATGCTGCAATGGTCAAAGCATTAGCAAAACTACTCAGTCATCAGGTGAATGTCGATTTATCACCGTTGTACAACAAAGCTCAAGGAACCGCTAATTCAAATAAAGCAACATTGAGAACAGTTACCTTGGGTGGGAAAGCAATCGCTGCTACAATTTTGAGTGAAGAAAATCGCCAGATTGTTAAAGATTTGGTTGAGGATATTAAATGCGATCGCTTCAAAATACAGCATCCAGATATACCTAACATCCAGCAATCTGAAATCACAGATTATCTTAACACTTCCAACCAAATAACCCAAGAAGAAAATTACTCCCCTAACATCTTGCCTCAGCCAGAAGAAGTAAAACCGAAAAATATCATTGATAACGTTTTTGAACCGAAAGAACAATTACAATCTTCTGAGTCAAGCGCAATTAGACAGCCAATTCCTCTTTCTTCTGCACCTGTCATAACTCGAAAAATTAGTAGCATCATCAGCATGTTCGATTTAAATAAGACCCAGTATCAAAAGCTCAATGCTAATAATTCAAAGATAACTAAAGCACACACAGCCTTCTTACAAGCTAGACAAGATTACAGTCAGCAAATGAGCGAAATCATTCAATTGCAACTAGCTTGCGCCCAAAACTTACTTAACGACGAATCTTGACATAAGTCTACATACTTCAACCGTCAATAACCTTGGGTAAGGGGAAAGGTGGATTGATAAAAGGAAAATATTTCTTCCCCATTCCCTATTCCCCACTGCCCTTATTTAATAATTGTAATCCGAGGGATAACTGCCGTGACAACCGTAGATACGGTACTAAGTAAACACGATAATGGCCTTAATTTTTCTTCCTGGTCATATAACAAAAACCAGGTTTGGAAAGGTTCTTTAGAAACTGTATCTTTTGAGAAACAAACCATCAAAGATAAATTGATGGTGTTAAATAAACCCTGCTACATCGTGAAAGTTGCCGGAAAAATCGGTGTCACAAACGAGGGGTATTTATGCCCTGGTGATAATGGCACAACAGCACAAGTAGAACTGCTAACATTTGCAGCTCCAATCCGCATTCAACAGTTTGGAGATCCCAATTTTCTCTCCTCTCATGGAGTAAAATATGCTTACGTTACAGGTGCAATGGCTGGCGGAATTGCTTCCGAAGAAATGGTCATTGCACTCGGAAAAGAGCAAATTTTGAGTTCCTTTGGTGCAGGTGGTTTAACTCCAGAACGTTTGGAAGCAGCCATCAATCGCATCCAACAAGCTTTACCTCAAGGGCCCTACGCATTTAATTTAATTCACAGCCCCAACGAACCTGCGATTGAACGCCGCGCAGTGGATTTATACCTCAAATATCAAGTGAGAACAGTAGAAGCATCTGCATTTCTCGACTTGACACCCAACATTGTTTATTACCGTGTTGCTGGATTGAGCTTAAATAGCGCCAATCAAATTGAAATCAAAAATAAAGTCATTGCCAAAATTTCTCGTCGAGAAGTTGCGACTAAATTTTTGCAACCAGCACCAGCAAGAATTCTCAAAGAACTTCTTCAACAAGGGTTAATTACCGAGTTACAAGCAACCCTTGCAACTAAAGTTCCGATGGCTGATGATATTACCGTCGAGGCTGATTCTGGAGGTCATACAGATAACCGTCCCCTTGTTTGTTTGCTGCCTTCTGTTATTGCCTTGCGTGATGAAATTCAAGCCCAATATCATTACCAAACACCGATTCTAATCGGCGTTGCAGGGGGAATTGGAACACCACAATCAGCATTAGCAGCTTTCATGATGGGTGCTGCTTATATAATGACTGGTTCCATTAATCAGTCATGTGTTGAATCTGGGGCTTGTGAACATACCAAAAAGTTACTAGCCCAAGCAGAAATGGCTGATATGATAATGGCCCCAGCAGCAGATATGTTTGAAATGGGAGTCAAATTGCAAGTTCTCAAACGGGGTACAATGTTCCCCATGCGAGCGCAGAAATTATTTGAACTCTATCGCGCTTATGATTCCATTGAAAGCATCCCTTTGGCAGAAAGAGAGAAATTAGAAAAACAAGTTTTTCGTAAAACTATTGCCGAAGTATGGGAAGGAACTGCGGCTTATTTGTCCCAAAAGAATCCTGAAAAACTTGGGAAAGCAGTCAATAATCCTAAACTGAAAATGGCGTTGATTTTCCGTTGGTATTTAGGATTATCTTCTCGCTGGTCTAGTTCTGGTGAAAAAGGTAGAGAAGTCGATTATCAAATTTGGTGTGGCCCGGCAATGGGCGGTTTCAATGACTGGGTACGCGGTTCTTATTTGTCTGAACCAAATAATCGTCAGGTAGTTGATGTTGCTAATCAAATTATGACTGGTGCAGCCTTTTTGTACCGCGTCCAAAATTTGAAAATTCAAGGGCTGCAAACTTCCGATTATTACAGTCAATATCACCCTGTTCGTTCTACATCCTTGTTGGAGATTTAAAAATGACTATAAAACAGTCTTTCACAGCAGACGATATTCAAAGATTTTTGGTATCTAACTTAGCTAAGTTGCTAGGAGTTGCAACTGATGAAATAGATGTCAAAGAACATTTAGAAAACTATGGGTTGGATTCAGCCCAAGCAATGATTCTAGTCAGTAACTTAGAAAAGTTGCTCGGATTTCAGCCCTCTCCATTGCTGCTGTGGCATTACCCAAATATTGAAGCTCTTTCACAGCGTTTAGCTGAAGAAGTGCAAGATGGTTCACCAGTTCAAGATACAAAGGTAGTAGCCTCTAATGCCAACACTGCACCCACTGTTCTAGATTTAGGTGCTGAGGCTGTTCTTGATCCTACCATCCATCCTGGTGCGGCATCTAATGTGCTTGTGGGTGAACCCAAGAACATCTTTTTAACTGGTGGAACGGGCTTTTTAGGAGCCTTTATCATCCGGGAATTGCTACAAGAAACCAATGCGGATATCTATTGCTTGGTGCGTGCTGCTAATGCCGAAGAAGGCAAAAGCAAGCTCCAAAAAAACCTGGAACAGTATGCCATTTGGCAGGAAGAATTTAACTCCAGAATTATTCCGATTGTCGGCGATTTATCTCAGCCATTGTTAGGTATTGGTTCAGAACAGTTTCAAATTTTAGCTGCCAATATTGATACTATATATCATAGTGCTGCTTTATTGAATTATGTTTTCCCATACTCTGCACTGAAAGCAGCCAATGTTTTAGGAACTCAAGAAGTTTTGAGATTGGCTTGTCAAATTAAAGTCAAGCCTGTACATTACGTTTCCAGTGTTGCTGTTTTTGAATCTACTGCTTATGCTGGCAAGGTTGTTAAAGAACAGGATGAATTCAATCATTGGGAAGGTATTTATCTTGGTTACTCACAAACTAAATGGGTAGCTGAAAAGTTAGTTAAAATTGCTCGTGACCGTGGGCTTCCTGTAACTATCCACAGACCACCGCTGATTTCAGGTGATAGCAAAACAGGTATTTGTAACACACATGACTTTATCAACTTGATGACCAAGGGCTGTCTACAAATGGGATATTTCCCTGATGTAGATTATATGTTGGATATGTCACCTGTGGACTATGTAAGTAAAGCCATTGTTTATCTATCACGCCAAAAAGAATCCATAGGTAAAGCTTTCAATTTACAACATCCCCAACCCGCCTCTTTGAAAATGCTCGTTGAGTGGATACGCTCTTTTGGTTATTCAGTTGAGATGATTCCTTACGAAAAATGGCAATCTGAGTTAATCAATAATGTCACTTCTGCTGACAATCCTTTGTACACTCTGCGGCCATTTTTATTGGAACGTTGGTCTGATGAACAACTGACTATTCCTGATTTGTATTTACAAGCTAGAAGACCCCATATTAGCTGCCAAGATACTCTTCATGCATTGGCAGGTAGTTCTATTGCTTGTCCTCCCATTGACTCTCAATTGTTTATGACTTATACTTCCTACTTGATTCAAAGCGGCTTCTTGAATCTCGCTTAGAAATTCACAACTTGCGTAGGATGTGTTAGGAACGTAACGTATTATCCCGGATACTTTCGGTGCGTTACGGAAGCCTTAACACACCCTACAAATACAACAAAACAAGTTTATTCAGTCGATGTTTTTTAAAACTCAGTACTGCTGAATAGTTAATATTTCAGATGCCAGCAACAACTTATATACCAACAGTGGCAATATAATTGCCCTGTTTTTTTATGCTCAATCATGTAAATATTTAGTATTCACCCCTTGACAGAAGCAATTGAGGATAGAATGGTTAATGTCGGGCATAAAGTTTGATTTTACCTGCTGGCTTTTGTGAGTGATTAAAAGCCTTATGCTAGTAATCTGAAATAACCGAACTTATTTAATGCCCAACTTCTTCGATGCATAAGTCCTAAATTTGCGTTTGGACTGCTACATCTATCCAATGCACTAAACAAGCATTTGAAAGAGTAATAACTCAAGATATTTCTTGTAGGTTGAGATATTACGCGTACTTAATTGTAGAACGAGAACCACTGTAAATGCAACGCAGCTTGATCAAGTTGAATTCACCAATATTCTTAAATGAACACAACACTTCAAAGACAGAGCAAACAAACTGCTCTTATTACCGGGGCAGCCGGTGGAATTGGCTACGAATTAGCATGTATTTTTGCTGCTCATGATTACAATCTGGTCTTAGTAGACAGAAACGGGCCAAAGCTAGTAGAAATTGCAGTTCAATTCCAAAAAAAATTTGGAATTTTTGTCAAGGCTATTGTTAAGGATTTATCTATATCAACGGCTCCTGAAGAAATTTTTACAGAGTTACAAAAAGCCGATATTAATGTTGATGTGCTGGTAAATAATGCCGGATTTGGTATCTATGGATTATTTCACGAAACAGACCTAGCTACTGAACTGGAAATGCTACAGGTAAATTTGGTGTGTCTCACCCATTTAACCAAGCTATTCCTGAAACACATGGTCAAGCAAGGTGAAGGTAAGATATTAAACGTCTCCTCGGCTGCGGCTTTTCAACCAGGGCCTTTGATGGCAGTTTATTTTGCTACTAAAGCTTATATCTTATCGTTTTCAGAAGCGATCGCTAATGAATTAGAAGGTACTGGTGTCACTGTGACAGTTCTTTGCCCAGGCTCAACCGCATCCGCTTTTCACGAAAGAACCGGAATGGCTGACTCTAAGCTGCTCAAGGGTAAGAGAATGATGGATGCACGAACAGTAGCAGAAGTTGGTTTTCGTGCCTTAATGAAGGGTCAAACCATTGTCATTCCTGGTTTACTCAATGCAATACTTGCAAAAAGCGTCAGATTTGTACCTAGAAATCTGGTAACAAAAATTGTGCGAAATATGCAGGAGGATAAGTAAGGGCATGGGGCATGGGGCATTGGGCATGGGGGAAGAATAACAAATGACTAATGACTAATGACTAGTATTAATACTGCCAACACTTCAAGTCCCAGCCAAAATTCTCTACCGCAACAGCAGCAACATAATTGTTTGCGGGTACTAGTTCAAATAAACTCCAGTCTTCAGTTATCTGTAACTTGGCTGGTTCTGTGGGAGTGAGCGACACTTCAATTTGCTCTAACTGGGATAGTCCGTCTCCAGTTGCTTTTAAATAAGCTTCCTTACAAGTCCAGTAACGGAAAAATATCTCTTGCTGTTGGTTAGGAGATTGCGATCGCAACATATCATATTCTCTCGGCAAAAAGAACCGTTTGGCAAGAGCTTCTAAATCAGACATCGGGCGAATATATTCTAGGTCTACACCAATTTGGCGAGTACAATTTACCGCACACAAACCTAAACCTTGGGAGTGAGACAAGTTAAACGCCAGTCCACTATCGGCAAATTTATCTGCTAATACTGGTTTCCCACGCTGTTGATAATTAAACTGTACTTGTCGGGGCTGGATATCCAAATAGCGACCTAATATAGTTCTGAGGATACCGCGACCAGCAATGAAACGCTGCCGATGTTCCTGAAAATAGAACCGTTCAGCACGAGCCGTTTCGTCACTGGAAAGAGTTGCTGCTAAACTTTGCAGTTTTGTTTCTGGTTGGTCAAGGTCTATGCGCCAGACATGAATCTCATCCGGTAGCAAAGTGAAATCCGTGGGTGCAGGTAGCCAAATATCATTAGAAGCGGTCATTGAGTCAAAAAGTCAAGGGAGTTTTACTTTAATAGTTTGTTTAATTACAACGATTATTATGGGTGGATCTAGTTTGACGCTTTAGCATTACTATATACAACTGCGCGTGTTTTTCCTAGAATCTACCATAGGTGTTGTTAGATATTAAGTCTAGCTGTAAACCTAAATACAGGTAGCCGCGATCGCTTTTGCTAGCTAAATATTATAATTTATTACTCTAGATGTACGCTCCTCAACTCCACGTTAAATCCCCTGAGAGAGAATACTTTAAAACTCTTGACAGAGAATCGCAAATTTTATTTTGGCTACAACATTAGCTATTACAGTTTTACTCAAAGCAACTAAGAGGAATGTCTGCAAGTGTTCTGACGTAGATATATCTTCACTGAGGAAAAAAGGTAAAGGGGGAAAGGGGAAAGGGGAAAGGGAACTCCATGCTTAAAAGCTCTTGTTTCAAATATGGACGCTGATTTTTATTGCACTACGTGTCGCTAAAAATCTTCTTTTAATATTTTCCATATTTAAAAATAGGGGCTTTATACCGTGTGGGAAAAGTTTTATCTTTAATTCCTTTACCCCTTCCCCCGCCCCTTATCCCCAGAGGGGGCCCCACCTTCCCCTTTTCCCTTTTTTGGTAAATAGGTTTTCTCCAAAAGTGTTAAATCTGGAACAAAAAACCCTTGCCAAAGCTTGTTAAAAACCTATTACAACTACTTTTTTGTAGAACATAGTGAGGATGAATGATTCTTAATTTGGAGTACTTTGCCTTTTTTATACTGCTACTAGCAGCGCTGCTATCAGCAATTAGGCAAATGAGCGTTGCTTTGGATGAGTTAGATATTGCGCGTTTTACTCTCTGGACAGGTATTGCTTCTGTTCTTGCTGGTTTACCAATGATATTGTGGTAGCTTCTGGGTCAATGCCATATTCTCTATAGCAATCCTACTGAGTTGTGAAATTAGTTGTGGAGACAGGCAATAGGCAATAGGCAATAGGCAATAGGCAAGAGATTTTTTTCACGAATGATTTAGGATTGCTCTATTTTAGGCTTCCAAGCAATACGACTCCATCCGTCGAGTATCCTAGCAACTAGAATGTCGTTCTGCCTATTACTCTGTTCGTTGTTGCTCTAACCATTGTAAGACCCGATTCCATGCCCACCAAGGATCAGAATCGTTTACCTGACGCTGGCACTCTTTACTGCTCAAATAGCCAACATGGCCGCCGTACTGAGTGAGAAACAAATCTATTGCAGAATTGCGATCGCAAGCTTCTTCTAATTCCGGTATGATACTTGGGTCAAAAAGTGGGTCATCAGCGGCATATAAAATCAAAGTTGGTTTCGAGATTTGCGGCAATATTTGTAAAGCACTACTAGCTTGGTAATATGCTTCCACAGAAGGAAAACCAAGTCGCTTAATTACCAGTTCATTGTCAAAACCCCAAATACTGTTCGCCCGTTCAATCGCTTCTGGGTCAAGGCTTCCAGGATGAGCATCATGAATCCGCCATGCCAGTTTTTTTAAATTTTGGGCAATCCCTGCTTCCAAATATCTACCAAATGGCTTTGTAACTAGATAAGATAGCGATCGCTCCGAATCCAAGCTTGGACAAATCACCATACCACCGCCAATATCGCTATCTTCTAGTCCTAAATCTCCATAGTCCCTAATCACCTCACCAGCCACCTTCACCGCCCATAGCGCCAATTGCCCCCCTAAAGAATACCCTGTAAACCAAAATTTACCCGGACATCCCATTGCCTTAGCTGCGGCGGCGATGCGAACAAAATCTTCCCCCTCATACAAACCATCAGAAGTTAGAGTCGGGGACAGTTCGGCACTTTTGCCGTGGGCACGCCAATCAAATAACACAATCGCGTATCCTTGAGCGTAAGCCTTACGTCCTAGCACCCTCAAAAACCATTCCGTCTCTAACTCTCCGGTAATGCCATAAGTACCAATAATCGTGCTGTGAGCATTTTCCGGGATGGCAACCAAGCCAAAAATTGGCACACCTTGACCACCAATGAAGATTTTCTCGTGATAAGACGGTTCTGGGTCTTTAGTAGTACTTTGCCAGTTACGTTTTCCCCACAAAGCGGTGTATACAGTCATGATCACACCGTTTTGTAAAAACCAAGACGGATTGTAGGGGGGAGTATAACACATCATAGACTATAAGATTTCGTGTAATTGAGTCTTGATTTCACAGTCATTTAATCTTAATATTTATGTAAGATTTAAAAACTTTTTCATCATTGATTCAAAAATCTTTGTATCTATCAAAGGTTGTTAATTATCCTTAATAAGTAGTAATAATTTTTTAAGAATGCCGAGGATTCTTGTCATAGACGATGACCCAGCGATTTCAGAACTAGTTGCCGTCAACTTGGAAATGGCTGGCTACGATGTTAGTCAAGCTGAAGATGGCATCAAAGGTCAAGCGCTGGCTCTCCAGCTACAACCAGACTTGATCATGCTCGATTTAATGTTGCCTAGAGTAGATGGGTTCACCGTTTGCCAACGCCTGCGCCGAGACGATCGCACCTCTGAGATTCCCGTGTTAATGTTGACGGCTTTGAGCCAAACTCAGGACAAGGTGGAAGGCTTCAATGCTGGCGCAGATGACTACCTCACCAAACCTTTTGAAGTTGAAGAACTGCTAGCGCGGGTACGGGCACTTTTGCGGCGGACTGACCGGATTCCCCAAGCCGCAAAGCATAGTGAGATTCTCAACTATGGCTCATTGACCCTCGTTCCCGAAAGATTTGAGGCAATATGGTTCAATGAGACGGTGAAATTGACTCACTTGGAATTTGAGTTACTTCACTGCTTATTGCAACGCCACGGTCAAACAGTTTCTCCCAGCGAAATCCTCAGAGAAGTTTGGGGCTACGATCCTGATGATGACATAGAAACGATTCGAGTGCATATTCGCCACTTGAGAACCAAACTTGAACCAGATCCTCGCCATCCCCGCTATATCAAAACAGTGTATGGTGCTGGATACTGTCTTGAGTTACCCGGTATACCTCCATCAGTAGAAGGTGCTTCTGTAACAGTGGTGGAGTGAAATCACCCAAGCAGTACTGAGTGGTGAGTGTCCAGATTTGTAGGCTAGCACAGCTGTGCACGCCTACGAATTTTATATACTTTTGTACCAGCTTTTAAGCTATGGAACCTTTAACTACTGAGGCGATCGCATTTTTGCCTCAACTGTATTCTAAATATTCTGAATTCTAACTCCTGAATTCTGACTCCTGAATTCTGAATTCTGAATTCTGAATTCTGAATTCTGCTCTAAGTTCTACGTTTCTATTTCAGATTTATTCAAACCTGTTAACCTAGCTACCTGTTCGATTGTCATCCCAGACTCAAGTAAGTTGCGTGCAGTTTGTAATAACTGTGATTCTGCCTTGTCTGCCCTTTGGCGTTCCTTTTCTTCAGGAGTTGGCAGTAATTCTCCTAACGACATTGCCCAGCGTAACCAAGTAGCATTAATACCTTTATAATTTCCCTGCCAAAGCTGCAATGCTAACCCTAAAGATTGACTCACCAACTGATTTTGAGCATTTGCGGCAATGGGTTGATAAACTCCTTTTTCATTAGAAAAACCAGCCAAATCATCAGGGTTAAAAGGGTCATACCAGAAATATTCTGGTACACGCATTTGATTTTGATAAATCAACTTTTTGAAGTTTTTGTCTGCTTGGGCTGTGCTGTCAGAAAGTAACTCAATAACTACATCTGGTGCTTTTCCTTCTTCCCAAACTACCCAACTGCGTCGTTCTCCTTTAGGGACTCCCAACACAGCAAAAAAGTCTGGCCCTTTAAAGTCTTTGTTCCGCACCTGCGCCAGACTGTAGTAAACAAACATATTACCGCCAATAAACCCATCCTCTCGTTCTGACAACCAAGGTATCAGAGCATCTATGAGCAAGTCCATCTGGGCTTTATGGCGTGCGCTTTCCATTGGAATACCGTCATCGTAGGGTAATTCTGCTTGGGTGGGTGGGAGTTGAATATCTGGTGCAGCTAGGATAGTTTCTGACATAGCTTTTCACCTGTTGGCTGGGCGTTGCGGATATTTTTATCTTAAGCGATCGCCTCAATCTAAACCCCAAGATCGATAAAGGCGATCGCTTCATCCCGGAAAGAAGTGTGCGATCGCCTTTATAAAAACCCTAATTGCAATGCAACGTCTCTACTAATGATTGAAGACTGCGATATCCTATTTAATTTGCAAACCAGTAGAAGCAGGTTGACCGAAAGCAGAAACCACACTTTGACGCACAATACGCTTGCGAGCGCTTTTACGAGTACCTCCAGCCATCTGATACTCATAGCTATTATTACCAAATTTATAAGCTATACCACGCAAAATTTTCTCAGAATAGTCTGCCAAATCTTCTTCATTTTCAAGAATCTGGGTTAACAAGATATCAATAGTGGAGAGGGTGGTATTGTATGCTTCTAGAGATTGTCGCAGGCTTTCGATTTTTACAGTATAATCTTTGACTGACAATCCCTCTCCGACATCTAGACTTGAATTAATAGATTTAATGCTTGCTAGACGTGTTTCAGCTTTGCCAAGAATACGTGAATTACGTTTTGGTCTTGCCATAATTGTTACTCATTTTTTAAATTTACATAACTCTATAGTGGACAATTGTTTAAAAAGTTGTCATACGTAAAATTATTGATTTTTATCAATAAACTTAGAATTTCAGTAATTTACATCTACTGTTGATAACGTCAGGGCGGAAGCTGCTACAGCCTGCGCGAAACACTCAAACGTGAAGGCAGAAATTGCTACAGCCAAGGCAGAAGTTGCTACAGACTGCGCGAAACACTCAAACGTGAAGGCGGAAGTTGCTACAGTTAAGGCGGAAGTTGCTACAGCGTGCGCGAAACACTCAAACGTGAAGACAGAAGTTGCTACAGCCAAAGCAGATTGGAAATGGCTGGCTACGATGTTAGTCAAGCTGAAGACGGCATCAAAGGGCTGTAGCAGACTGACTAATTTCAGTTGGCGGCCGTTTAATTTTTCCCTCGCAGTAACCCAGGTCGTACATACTAGCAGCTTGAGAATCTTCTTCTGGTGCCAATTTAGCTTTTCCAGCCCAAGCATCAGATTTTCCTAAGTTAAACCAATCTTCATTAGTCATCCCTGAACCAAATGTGTTCTCGGTTGTTTTTGTCATTTAAGTACCTCTACCGTACTGATAAGTGACTGGTTCTGATATACCTTTACGATACCTATAATTGGGCGTGCCAATCTTGAGCTTGTTGACGGATAGACTGTAATTCTTCAGCAGACATTTTATCCAAATTCTTTAAAATAAAACTCATCCTTCCTTGAGACTGTAGTTGTTGGCGGTGTCTGTCAAGAAAATCCCAATAGAAGAAGTTGAACGGACAAGCATTTTTACCTACACGTTCCTTATGGTTATAAACACAACTTTTACAATAGTCACTCATTTTATTTATATAGTTAGCAGAAGCAGCATAGGGTTTAGATGCCAACACACCTCCATCAGCAAATAAACCCATACCAATAACATTTGTCTGCATTACCCAGTCATAAGCATCTATAAACACTGCATGGAACCAGTTTTCTACAGATTGTGGTGAAAGTCCGGCAATTAAAGCAAAATTACTCAACACCATTAACCGTTGGATATGATGAGCGTAGCCAGTGCGTTCCACTTGCCTAAGAATCTGGTGTAAACAATTCATTTCGGTTCTACTTGTCCAGAAAAAATCTGGTAGTGGTTGTGTATGGTTAAACCAATTTTTATCTGAGTAATCTGCATCTACATAGTGATAAATACCGTGCATATATTCTCGCCAACCCAACAGCTGACGAATGAAACCTTCCACACTATTTAAAGGCAATTGCTGTTGGAAGTATGCTTGTTGTACGGCTTCAATTACCTCAATTGGTTGGAGTAACCCAATATTTAAATAAGGAGAAAGTAGCGCGTGCCACATTGTTTCTTCTCCCGTTACCATTGCATCTTGATAGGGGCCAAAATTCGGTAGACGGTTTTGAATAAACCAGTCTAATACTAGAAGTGCCTGTTGACGATTTATCCCCCAGCGAAAAGGTTTTATTTCTCCATAAGTTGGGCAAGTGAGAGAATTAACTTGATCAATGACATCGAGAGTAATTTCGTCTGGTTCAAACCATTGTGCAGGTGGTGTGTTTAATTTACCTTTGGGTGGTTGACGATTTTCTTTATCTAAATTCCACTGTCCGCCGACTGGTTTATCTTTCTCCATTAAAATTTGGAAACGTCGCCTTCCTTCCCGATAAAAGTCTTCCATTAATAGACGCTTACGACCTGACGCCCAATTATTGAATTCTTCTGTACTCCACAAAAAATGATTGTTAGGAATCAAGGTAATTGTGCAAAATAGTTCTAAACTTTGAATCATTTGGGTGAACGGTAGATCATTCGGTGTCATCACCCGCAACTGAGTAATTTGATTTTCCCTAATCCATTCTTGGAGTGGTGTTTCAAAATCTTCAGCTATTTTGTATGTGACTGAATATTTTAGTTGTCGCAACTCTTGGGCAAAATGCCTCATTGCCGACCAAAGTAAGACCAGCTTTTGCTGATGGTAAGGTCTTACTTGAACATGATCCAGTGACTCAATTAAAATTACAGGCACGTTCTCTTGATCAAAACAACTTTGTAAAGCTGCTTGTTTTACCCAAAGTTGGTCGCCTAATATCCAAACCCCAATTGTCATTGTTATTACCACTAATACCCACACCTACAGATAAACATAGATAGTGTTTATTTGTAAGGCGTGGGGGAGTGGATTTGATTTGGTAGTTTATCGAACAGAATTCAGGAGTCAGGAGTCAGAATTCAGAATGAATTCTGTACGACCCGCGACTGATTGATTCTGACTCCTGTTAGCGGATAGCTAAGGTTTAGCCCATTCTGACTTCTGAATTCTTCTTCAAGAGTTTTCTTTTAGAATTTCTGGGGGCGATCGATTTTAGGCAATTCTAGTTACTTGCTGATTCACACGGGGACGACCAAAGCGCTCCCAAGCACTCCCTCCTCGCAGAAATAGTTCTAAAAAGCGCAATGGTTCCCCTGAATCGCCTCTTGACCAACCGGAACTACCAGGAGCAAAAGCTAAAGTTCCTTCAGATACCTTGAAACTGCCATCAGAATATACTGCATCGCTGACCACATCTCCAATGCGAATCACGATCTTGCTTTGAGGCTCCAAGTTAAGTGTATGCGCCCCAATAGTTGTTTTGATGTTGCCGTAGCCATCAACCCAGGCAATTCGATCTGGTGGAACGTCTGGGATTTGCTCACTCTTCAAGCTATCTCCCAAAAGGCTAAAATCTTCATTCATAATGGCAGCCGCAGCTGGAGGAAACACATCCCGTGAGCGAAACTGCGAACCACCACGAGAAACGTTGACCACTCGCAACTCCTTTGTATGGTCTTTGATAAAGGAGAGGGTGTAACCTGCATTCACACCCACTACTTTTACACCATTGGATAAAAGGGCATAAGTTAGTCCTTCACCTTCATTGTCTCGACGGGCTTCAGGATCATCTTGGCGAGGCGCACAGTTGTGATAAATTAAGCGATCGCTAGGGCCTGGGTTAAGTCCGAGTTGGGCAATCCAAAATCCCGTTGCTAAGGTACTGAATGCTGGAACCGAAAGCAAATGAATTTGGGCATGGGGAAAAGTCATCAGCAGACGTTGTGTGACTTCAGTAAATGCCGGATCTCCTGTACCGTAGTCTGCAATGACGCAGATAAACATTCTGTTACTCCTTCTGATGAGTAGTAATTTGCAATCAACTTAATTCATAATTAGGAATTATGAATTATTTCGTAATTATGTGATTACAGGTTGAAATGAAAAAACGATTGTTCATTTCACTCCTAATTAATAACCTTAAAGTCTTAGTCAACGCAATGAAAACAATTACTTCACTTTTTAGCGAAGAACGCAACCAACTTCAGACAGATATTGATAATACAATCGGCATTGAGCAAATAGTGAAACTGGTTCAAAACCGACTCGATAATCTCGAAAGAATTTACATTGAAAAGCTGAATTTGGCTCAAGTTCGTCTGGCTTCCTTTTTTCTGGATACGCTGCGGCAGTCTATCGCTACTCTTGCGGCAGCTAACTATCTTCAAGTTGCTCCAACAGGACAAAAGCAAATTACTAATACAGGGACAAAGTTGTTTAGCAGCAGATTAATTCTGAAACTGCTAAAGGGACTAATTTATATAGGCATCTTAGGTTCTTTGTTTTCCTTAACGAAAACTACCCCAGGTGCGTGGATGGCTATCTTATTAACCTCTTTACTTATAGGATTAGAAATTGTACTTCAACTCGAATTAAACAATCAGCAAAATAATTCTATATCTGAAGGACTATTGGAATTACCTCAACCCATTCTTAGGGTTGATAGCAAAGTATTTCTAGATCATCTTGGCGATGCTCTCAACACTATTGACCTAGCAGTGGCTAGAGTAGAAGAATCAAATAAACATGAAGGCGATCTAGCAATAGAAGAACTGCCAGAGCTATTGAATTTTCTCCAAAGACTAATGGGCGCATCCAAACTTGATAAACCCCAAATGGCTCATGAACTGGCGAAACTTCTGCCACAGATTTTAATGTCTCAGGGAATTAACGCTCAAATTTACCGAGCAAATAGCGATCGCAATTATTTTGACTTTGAGCCAAGTATCGACCCCGATACCAAAGAACACGTGACTCTAACGCCGGCTTTGTTAAAAGGCGATCGCTTGATTAGACGCGGTAGGGTAATTGAACCAGCATATTCCTCTGCTAGAGAATAATAGACAATAAAGGTATGGAAATTTTAGAAACAATCGGTTTTGATTTGGGACACGGTGAAACGGCTGTAGCGAAAGCGATCGTGGAAAGCATCGAACCCCCCCAAATGCTGGAGATTAATAACAAGAAGAACCAAATTACGGCTCTTGGCTGGCATCCCAAACTCGGTTATCTTGTCGGCGAACAAGCATTAATTCAAGCTGGCGTTACCCAACTGACAATTTCATTCAAGCAAAAACCCAATAATGATCCCAAATATCGGGAAACAATTAGCACTTTTGTGGCAACCTACTACCGCCTTTTGAAAGAAAGTAAACAACTTGAAGGTGGTGAAGGTAGCTATTTTTACATTGGTTGCCCTTCAGGATGGACAGTTAGCGATCGCACCGAATACCAAAAGCTACTTCAAGAAGCTGGCATTCCCCAACTAAATGTTGTACCTGAATCGCGGGCTGCTTTCATGCAAGCCAAGGAAGCCGGGAAGTTGGAGTATGACAAACTTCTGGCATCGGTGCTAATTGTCGATATTGGTTCTTCAACCACAGATTTTACTCTAGTTAAAAGCTTAGAAGAGATACCCATCGATTTCGGGAGTAATACTTTAGGTGCATCCCTAATTGACAAAGCTATTTTTGCCCGGACTCTCGCCAACCACGAACAAAAAGCATTACTCGAAAAAGTATTTAAGGAATATCCCCATCACCAAGCTCGTTGTGAACTTGCTTGTCGCAAAGCTAAAGAAGATTACTTTTCTAATGAACAGCTATACAGCGATCCTGAATCCTTTGCGCGTGGCTTCGAGTCGATCAACGAACAGATTTATTTTATTCCCCAAGTGAATAAATTGATCATGGAGGAAATTTTAAACCAGCCCTTACCGGAACTGGAGCTTAATAGTTGGGTGCGATCGTTTAGCAACTCTTTAACCGAGGCGAAAGAAAAGCTAGAAAAACTTGGAATCGTGCCGAAACTTTTGCTGATGACTGGCGGTGCATCTCGCATGAAGTTTACGCACGTTCTTTGTCAGGAAATGTTTCCTGAACCAGAAACGCTGCTTCGCCCTGATCCAGAACCGGAACGCTGCATTGCACTGGGTTTAGCACGAGTAGGACGATGGGATCTACGTGCTGCTGCTTTTAAACAAGAAGTCAACAAACTATTTACCTCAAATAAGCTTAAAGGCTTGATTGAAAAGCATATCCCGGAGTTAATCGAATCACTAACTAAGCCTTTGACAGATGGCTTGATTGTCAACGCAATTAAACCAGGTTTAAAAGATTGGCAAAAAAACAAAATACGGACTTTAGCAGATTTGGAAACATCTTTATTCAGTCAAGCAGAACAGTGGCTCAAAAGCGATATTGCTGTGCAGATAATTAATCATCAATGTGCTTCTTGGTTTAGCAATAAAATCCAACCCGATTTAGCCGCACAAACCGATCCAATATGTCGAAAGTTTCAGATACCTAGAAGCAGCTTAAGATTCGAGGATAGTATTGATCCAAATTTTGTTAACCCAGAGCTACGAATTGGAGATGCTATCCTGGCTGAGACAGTAGCGTTTATTGTCAATGTAGTAATTGGTGGAGGCGCTGTGGCTAGCATCATTACTCTCATACTAACTGGGCATTTAACCTGGCCTATTGCACTAGTATATGGGGCTTCGGTTATGGCGGCAGGAATGGAGCTAAATCGTAAGAGTGTTCAAGAAGTAATCAAGACAAATGTGGATATTCCTAGTTGGATTCGTTCGAGTTTTTTGAATGACAAAAAAATTGATGATATGTGTGAGCAAATCAAGCCGGAGTTAGAGAAAGTTTTTCAAGAACAATTGACAGCAAATCAAGAGGCTTTTGACAAACTGATTGTCAAAGTTGAACAAGGGCTACAAAAAACCCTTGCCACTAAAGTTCAATCTTGTATAATTCTGATCCAATAGCAGTTATATTACCAGTAAATGTAGTTTTTATAAATTTTTACCGCATCGCCTCAGTTGACCGATAAATTAAATATGTAAACTGCTCAAAAGGAAATGATTAAAACAATAGTTGTCTTTCTCATTATTGGGCTGATCATCACTGGAATTTTAGTCAATCCTATCCTAGTTAAGAAGCGAAGAAACCGTCTGAAAAATCGTCCTTTTCCTCCACTTTGGAATGCCATTATTGAGAATAATCTTCCCATTTTTCTCTGCCTTGCTCCCGATGAAATCAGGCGACTTCAGGGGCATATTCAAGTTTTCTTAGCAGAAAAGCAATTTATTGGCTGTAGAGGATTACAGGTGACGGAGGAAATGAAACTGACTATTGCTGCTGTCGCCTGTTTACTCCTATTAAATGAACGTGGACAGTACTTTACCAAACTTCGTTCAATTCTGGTATATCCCAATGCTTATTTTGTTCAGGAAAAAAATTCTGTCGGAAATTATGTTGTTGAAGAAAGGCGTGTAGCAAGACTGGGTGAATCGTGGACGAATGACCAATTAGTAGTGTCTTGGGAACAGGTGAAACAAGACACGAATAACTGGAGAGATGGACGTAATGTTGTGCTTCATGAATTCGCCCATCAATTAGATCAAGAAAATGGTAAAGCTGAAGGAGTTCCGATACTGCAAAGTAACTCAGACTATACTATTTGGGCGAAGGTGATGACAGAAGCATATCAGCAACTTTGTAATGATGTTTTACAAGGTGTAAAGACGGTAATGCTGTGCGTTCGCTGATTTTAAGGCAGTCAAAGGAATTAATTCCTTGAGGGGTAATGATTAAGAGGATTTTTGAAGCAACTCCCTGATGAGAGTGGATTTGGGGGTAGTTTGAGTAGAGAATGATGTCAGGTGGTGGTGCATCGATGAGTGAGACAGAAGTAAAAATAAGCTCCGAGCGGATAGACGATATTCCATTAATAGTTGAATGGCTTGCTCAGATAGAGATAGCCAAACATATCGACCAAAAACTGAAGAAGCCGCACGGAAACCACCAAGGAATGAGCTACGGGCAGTTGAGTGTATTATTACTAACGTATATAATCACTCAATCAGACCATCGGTTATGTGCAGTCGAAGAATGGGTAGAAACACATCGAAAGATTTTGGAATTGACAACGGGGTGGTCGATAGGAAACAAAGATGTCAGTGATGACAGATTGGGAAGGGTAGTAGAAGAATTAGGCAAGCAATCACTTGCTAGACAAGAAATAGAAATTAAATTAGGAAGGCAGATAATTAGAGCATACGAATTACCGACAAAAATTGCACGCACAGACACAACAAGCTTCAGTGTAAATCATGAAAACACAAGTCATCTAGAAGACAATCTATTGCGTCATGGCTACTCCAAAGATAAACGCCCAGACTTATTGCAATATCGTCAGTTACTAGCAACGCTCGACCCGATGGGAATGCCGTTAGTCAGCGCCACTCTTGAAGGCAATGGAGCCGATGACCCTTTATATTTTCCCACCTGGCAAAAGATACAAAAAGTAATTGGGCACAAACATTTTGTCTTCATCGCTGACTGTAAGGCTGGTTCGATCTCAACCCGTGCCAACATCGCATTAAATGGAGGATTTTACTGTGTTCCCTTGCCAATGAGCGGACAAAACCCCCAATTGCTCAAACAATGGGTAAAACAATCATCAACAGAAATCATCGATATTCGTTTACCCCAACAAGAAGAACAAGAAACTGCTGTTGGTAAAGGTTTTGAGGTTGAGTTGGGTAAGTTTTGGTTAAATCCAGAAACAAATAAATGGGTTCGTTGGCACGAACGCTATTTGGTAGTTTATTCCCACAAGCTTGCTCTAGGAGCGATTGATAGTCAAAACAAACGCATCAATCAAGCTCAACTTGCCTTGGAGAAATTAGCCAATAAACCAGGAACCGAGCTAGATGTGCTTACTTATAAGGTTGAGAATATCCTCAAACGCCATCGCGTTACTGATTTTTTCTCAACTACGATTACAGAACAAACACGAACAGAAACTCGCCATCAAAGACGAGGACGACCCTCGAAAAATACTCTACAACAACAGGTTACTTCGACACGGCTTCAACTCCAAATTGAGAAAATTGATAGTGCAATTGTTGAAGCAGAAATTTTGGCTGGTTGGCGATTGTACGTAACTAATGCACCTACCGAACAGCTAACTTTATCTGAGTCGGTAATGTATTACCGAGACGAATGGCTTCTTGAACGCGGTTTTCATCGCTTTAAAAGGGGTTCTTTGCCTGCTTTACCGATTTACTTCCAGAATCAAAACCGAATCACTGGCTTGATGTTTTTATTAAACATTGCTTTGCGCGTTTTTACCCTTATGGAGTTTGTTGTCAGGCAGGCACTTCAACAAGCTGAAGATTCTTTGCAAGGTCTTTATGATGGCAATCCCAAACGAAAAACTCCTCGTCCTTCTGCCGAACAAATGCTTAAGGCTTTTTGTCACCTAACTCTTTACTTCCTCCCTGATTCTACGGTCTTCATTACCCCTATTAACCAGCTTCAAAAACAGATTCTTTTATTGATGAAAATCCCTGAATCCATTTATGAGCTTGAACTTAAGCCCTGTAAGACATAATTCTCACTCACAAGGTCAAAATGAGCGAACGTCCAGTCAATAGGCTTGGTCGGATCGAAAGAGGAATCATTTACAATGCCCAGATACAGGATGCGATCTTTCACGCGACTCTCTAAAAGCGGAAGGATGTTGTCTTCAGCGCTAATAGTCAGGGACTCTTTTCCCGTCTGCTGCACCCTGACCCTACCCACGGATTTAAAGGAGATGGATGAAAATCCAGCAACTTCTCTGGATTCAGTTTTGACGATCCCAGAGCCTCTAAGCGCACCGAAGTTAAAAGAGCAGCCTGCAAACATACTCAAAGCTGCCAAGCACGCAGCTAAACTGTATAGCTTTGATCTCATTATTTTGCCTCCCTTGCTTCAAACTGAAATTTAAATAACTGAGCGCGATTCTCTTTTCCTGGGGAACGCTCCGCGAAGAGAGAGGCTACGTCAACGTCCGCACAATTTTCAATTTGGATAACTGAATAAAGTGACCTATGATAAAGCTTCCTTACCCTCTATTTTTGTTTTTCCTTGGTTTTGGATTAAGTACTGCTTCCGCCGCATAGATGCCAGCCAAGATACCCAAGATATTTCCTATCCAAGTGCGCCAATCAGAACTGTAACCCACATAGATCATGAATTTGCCAGATAAAATAGCGAAGATGATCAGTCCAGAAAATGCCGAAACTAAGACATATGTGATCAGGAAAAAGAAAATTGCTTTGAAACATGTGATCAGGAAAAAGAAAATTGCTTTGAAATATTTCATAAGTACCGATGCAGAATTTGCCTCCCTTGGTTCAAGCCGTCTTAAATGCCCATCCATCCATCTATCAAGTGGTAAACCAATGGCCAAGCCACCGATTAAGAGGAAAACTATCCCCGTCCATCCGATATGAAAAACGTAAGCGGCGAACACAACACCAAGGATTGCACCCGTTATCATGGCGACGATCGTGAGGGGCAATACCCACCAGAAATTTGCTGTGGCCTGGGATATTTCCCGACATTCAGGACATCGGTAATTTCCCCACGGCGCAGACCAATATCGCCGCCACGTAATGGGAAAAGCCGTTTGGCAATGGGGGCAAACTAACTGTCCCGCAAAGGTGGTTTTTGGGTGGTGAGGATTTTGATGAGCTTTGCGTAGACTCATGATTGTTCTCCTACAGGTTGTTGAGATCGCGGCTCGATTGGGAATGCCAACCAACACCAAAAGTACAGAAAAATAAATCCAGGGATGACGATCGCTAAAATAACGGTCACAATCCGAACACCCAGGATTGGTAAATTCCATAGCTGAGAAAGGGCATAACACACGCCTGCGAAAACTTTACGACGACTGCGATGAAATACAGTCCTTGGCATGACGGGAGTATTGGCATTCGATCGCTTGACCTTGAGAATCAAAGAAATCAGGAGTCCGATCGCACCCAAAATAGCTGATGGAATCGCAAAAATCGCCAGCCAGTGAGCCATGAACATCCCCGAAATGACTCCTCCAAGCCAAGATGAGGACGGACAAATAAAGCAAACTGCTTCCGCTGAACAACCAAAGCGTTCAGCTAAACCCATCCCCCCCCAAGTGACCAGGAATGGAAAAATTCCGTAGAGGATACACACGCCCAACAAAACTAAATGTCCACGGGTGGTCAGCGATCGTGTTATGGCGATCGCTGCAAGTGCTGGTCCAACAAGGAACAGGATTGAAATCAAAGGCAAGTAAATCATGGATTTTCTTAAACTTAAATAAGGTCAAATGTAGGATGAACATTCATGTCAACCTACTCACTCAGTAGCTATTTGAGGTTTTTCTTTACCAAATTTCCACAACAAGACGACACCCAAGCTGAAGAGATTGACTAAGAAAATTACTAACCCTCCGAAAAATGGAATTAGTGTCAGAACTGTCAGGATCGCTAAACCTACCAAAAACTGCTGCTGTAATGACCAATTGCCATTACTAAATAGGCGTTGACCGACAAAAAGTGCCACGGCTAATGACCCTACTAGAGAAGTAGCGATCGCACTCAGACTTAGCAGTGGAATCAGGGGAATACCAATAAGCGTAATCGCCAGAAACACACTGACAAAGATAATGGCGACCATCGCCCCCATTCCCCATAGAACAGCCGAAGTGGGGTGCTGACGCAATTTTGTAGCCAAATTCGGTAGGAACTGTGGATTGGTATGCAAAATAATCAGTCCGAGAATAGCTGCTACTACGGCGGCACTAATTCTAAAAATGGGACTGAGAGAAATAGTGAAGAAGAAGCTACCTGTACTTCTATTGGAACCAGAAATTATGCCATGTCTATCGCTAAATGTGGCGCGTTCGCCAACAATGATCGCACCTGGTTCCTGTACGATTTTGCCGCCAAAGGAGTAAGCATCACCATCTACCCGCACTCCTTTTTTCAGTATGACATCCCCGCCAAAAGCGATCGCAGTATCCAAAACTCTGGCATTAGGCAATACGGTAACACTCCCCCCGAAAGCCAAAGCGTTTTCGACAACTTGATTCTCTGGTACGGTTACGCTTCCACCAAAGCGAATCAGGTTGGTGTTATTGATATTGATATCAGTCTGCGCCAGGGCATTGCCTGCAAATATTAAGCTTATGGTGGCTATAAAAACCAGAATTAATTGTTGCCATTTCATAGATTTTATCCTCGTGAACAATAAGAACATCGACTATCTCTCATGACATTGAAAAAAATATAGTAAGAGCAAAAACCAGCAGAAAGAATTTTGATGGTGTTTTCTGGTTTGGTGTTATCCATAATTATTGTTAAATGAAGTTATTTTTCGTATTTTGAAAGTATTGCTTAATACAGAAGGGATTTCTTCCGACTATATGCTATTCCTAAAATGAGAGATACTATTAGCTCGATGGAAAAAACAACAATTACTTTCCAATTCAAGTTTAGCTGCATGGCTCCATTATTACCTATATATAAAGCTAACCCAATACATCCATTAAACCAGGCGTGACTTAATACACAGAAAAATAAGTTATTTGTGTATTTATACAGAGTTGTAAAACTAGAAGTTAAAATTATTCCTGAAAATAAATATAATCCAAATGGAAATGAACTTTGAATTGTCCCTTTTATAAACCATAACGGCAAATGCCATATACTCCATATAGTTCCCACCATAAGGATAGAAGGCAAATAATTAACTACCTTTTCTAATTTAGGCTGCAAAATTCCACGCCAACCTAATTCCTCTAATCCACCTAAAAGAATAAGGAGTGGTAGATTAATAATTACAGAAAGAATTGATATAGGCTTATTGATTCCAAAGCCAATCCAAACCATAAATAAACGCCAAATTAAAAATAATCCAAATATCAGCCACACTTTTTTATCTGTTTTTTTTACCAAAGACAAACTTCACAAAAGATTTTTCACCAAAATCTTCCTTGAACTGTCGATAAATAATATAAGAACTAATTGCTGGCCCCAAAACACCAATTAAGTACGGTATCCAAAATAAAGGCTCACCATACCAAAGAGCATTAAAATATCTGTTCCCAATGATGATAATTAGCCAGCACAACCATGTGATGGCAAAAGTGTAAAGTAGAAAAAGTCCAATTTGCTTTAGCGTTAGCGAAGCTCGCTGAAGGCATCGCTTCTTTTGTTTCATATTTTTATCGCTCCTTCACTTTTTGAAAAATCTTTCTCTATGTAATGGCCGCCAAGTTTTTTGGTTGTTGTTATGTTCATCAGATAACCGCCCAAGCCTGTTATCCATAGCACAATAGGATAAACAAGCCATCTTTCTGTTCCACCCAGACCAATAAAAGGAACAATAATATTAGGGGCAAACACAACAGCACACCACGTTATTAATGAAATAGCTCCAAAGACAATTCCGATAAACTTAAACGGAGCAGAAACAATTTTAAAGGACATAATAGCTGATACTCCACCCGATATAAAAGTGAGCAAAGAGAATATTCCGTGATACGGGACTTTATCGCCAGAAAAGAATCCAATACCCACTAGACCTAACCCAAATAGACTAAGTGGAATACTGAAAAGCAGTTTTTTGAAATATCTATGCTGATAAAATGTTGCCATCAAAGCCATTAAGCCAGATAACAGCATGGTGATATTAAAAATACTAGCGGATGGTTGATAGATTAAGCTGTTAGGTGGTTTTGTTGCACCAAGATCGCTGATTTCGCTGCGAAAAGTTGTGTAGCCAGATGGATATAGCACTTCGGCAGTGATGATGCCCATTAAGGCAAATGAACCAGCAAGAAAGAGTAATAAACCAGAAAGTTTTAATTTATTCATGACAGATTGTTTCACTTGATTTTTTGAGCAGGCGTATCGCGTTCGCGTTCCCGCGACACTAATCCCGTAACTTTTCCTTGAGTGTTTTTGACGAATTTAATTTCCAATTCAACCGCTTTCAGAAAAAACTCCGTTTCTGATTCGGCGAACAACTCAAAGTTCGGCTGTCCAGTCGCTTGACTCATTAATTTCCCGTTTTCGTTTGTGATAGTGAGAATAAAGTTTGGGGCAATTTGATATTGTCCGGCGTAAATGTCGTATATTTTGGGTTCAACCGAAACGATAACTTTTGCTTTCGGAAGATAATCGAACCAACCATATTCTTTGGCAATACTTCGCATTATTTCTTCCGTAAAATTAGTGCCGTTTACAGAATTCGTCATCACAACTGCACCTTGTCCACTATCGGTATAGGCAACCATCAAACATCTGTAACCTTCGTTCCCGCCGCCGTGAGCGAAACGGGCGGATTTATTTTTCCCTCGCAGTTCGAGTCCAAGTCCCCATCCTCCGATTTGCGGTGTGAGCATTTCATTAACCATTTCGATAGATAAAACTCTGTTTGACTTTCCGCTTTTGGACTTTTGAATTTCAATTGCAAAACGAGCAAGGTCGGAAGGCGTTGTCCAAAGTCCAGCCGCCGCCATTTCAGGATAAGTATGCCAATTGCCTTTCATTTTTGCTCCATTGGATTTGTGACCGGCGGCGGCTGAAGCCCAAAGTTCTTTCGGAAGCGCCTGCTGATACGTGCTGCGGGTCATATTAAGTTTTTTAAGAACCTCTTCCTGCATAAAGGAGCGAAACGGCTTTTTGGTTACATCTTCCGCCAGTTTTTGCACAACGACATAGCCGCCTCCGGCGTATCTAAAATCTTTGTTCGGTGTGCCATCAACCCTTATCGGAATTGAATTAGCTGGCGTTACTCCGTCTAAAATTTGCAGAATTGTCGGAATTTCTTCATCCACCGCGTAACCGCGAAAGCCCGAAACCATCAGACTGGCACTGTGACTTAACAAGCCGCGCAAAGTTACCTTTTGCTCTTTCGTAAAATTGTTTTCGAGAACTTTCCACGAAACAAGTTTTTCATTCACATCTTCGTCAAGATTCAATTTATTCTCTTGGACGAGTCGTAACATTGCCATTGCTACTATCGGCTTACTAATTGATGCTGCTTGAAAAAGCGTTTCGGGAGTTATAGATTTATTCCCGCCTGTTTCTTGAACTCCGTAACCATTTGCCCATTCAATCTTTCCGTTATTAATGACGACAACACTGACACCGGGATTTTTATAAAATCGCATTCGGTCAACGAGCTTCATAGCCACACTTGGCTCACCCTTGATAATAAATGGCAGAAGCAACCCGTTCTCGACGCGCCGAATTCTTTCGTCTATCCTTGCACTTTGGGTTGATGTATAAATTCGCTTTTTAGCTAATCCGGTTGGCGAAAATATACTGGCAATACCCAGGCTGAAAGCTGTGCATAAAAATAGGAGAATAAATACTGGTATTCTTATTTTCATAAGTTCAAATTACGGAGTTTTATTAAAACATCAAGAGTTTAACTTTGAATTCTATTGAAACCCTTTCCATCTAATTTTGTAAATTCATACAATCATTTCCGCAGAAACCAATCAACAGGTCGGCGTAGTGAAACTGGCGACGGATAACTCTTCAAATAACCCGATCGCAAGATAAATTGAATATTTTCGCTAATCCCAATTGATTGATTCAGAGTTTGTCTCGTTGAGGCTTCTTCCAATATCTGAGTCATCGGATGAATCGCAATACTCTTTTCCCGCACTTTCAGGAAAAGTCTTTGCATTCTTCTGCCAGTTTCCAGCAGTGTCGCCACCGAATTGTCTTTACTGGTAATGAGAATCCAACCTGCCGATTCCGACACTTCCTGTTTAATTTTATCAAGCCCTGTCTCTTTGAAATCCTTTTTCATCACATTATCTTTGCTGTAAAAGTTCCGCACCACCCAGCCAGAAAATCCTTCTATTTCCATGCTTGCCGTTGTCAGCCCGTCACGATATTTCTCAGCATCCTTAGTGGAGAATCTGATCCAGTCGGCTAACTCTTGCTGCGCTGGGTTGCGATCGCATTGAAGGCGGTTAGCAACGATAGTTTGTTCGTTTATAAATTGACTTTCTTTACTGGTGACAGGTAGATAATGAATAAATTCCGATTCTGAATTGAGAAGATATTTGATATCTTCTGGTTTCAGCACATTACTTAAAAAATCGGAACGAACAGTGCGGCGATTTTTTATTTTTGCGATATCAAAAGCATTTTTTAACTCTTTTTTTTTCAATTTTACTTCCATCACCCGTTCGTCCTGATTAGTCTTAGCTAGCAAATTCCAATGGCAGCCGTAGCCAAAAGAACTAGCGGCATATTCAATATTTTGAATAAAAGTACCGATTGATAAAATCGTTTCTCTCTGAGTTGGGTCAACGGCAGGTAGCCATTTACTTTTATCGTTGCAGATAATCCAGTGATAAGGTTCGAGATATTGAACAAACCACGGCTGTGTATTGTGTCCACTCGGCGCGAGGGAGGCGAGAAACAGAATTTCTTTTTCATCCGGTTTGAGAGTTTCTTTGTTATCGTTTGCTGGTTTTATATCCGTCCTTAAAAGATTCCTTTTATCACTCAACAAATAAGATGTTGTCACAGTTGCAATTATTGTTCCTCCTACAATACTGATAAAATTTTTCCTGTTCATAACGCTCGTAATTGAGGGTAAAGAGCAACTAATTTGAATTATGAAAAATTTAAGAAGAATTCAGAAGTCAGAATTCAGGAGTCAGAATCAAGACGCGACACTCGTTCGCCTTTGGGGTCTCCCCTTGGGAGAAGACTCGCTATCAGTGGGGGATTCAGATCCGCCAGTCGCACAAAATTCATTCTGTTAGCGGTAGCGGGGCGTTTAGCCCATTCTGGCTCCTGACTCCTGAATTCTGTTTCGATAAATCCCGCACTGTGGTTTTTAACCTATTTCAAAGTTCAGTCAAAATCAAGTCTTCTAGTTTGAATATGCTCGTGGTGTTGCGGCACTGTCAGCATTGCTTCAATGTGAGGATTTGCCCATTCTGCCGCTATTTTCAGAAAATCAGGATCGTCATTGACACAATCGAGTCGTGTATAAGTCACCGTTGGATATTGACGCTGCAAAGATTGAATCGCATCTTCGACATCGAGAATAGTTTCATAATTATCTGTCACCCAGCCGATGGGTTTAAATAGAATAGTTTGGGCACCTGCTGTAATCAAGCTTTTCGCGGCTTGTTTCAGATCGGGTTGTGACCAATTAATGAAAGGTGTGTCATGATTCACCCAACCGATGGAAACTAGGGGATATTGATGCTGTAACTGTGCTTGGACGCGATCGTAAAGAGCTTGTCCATCAATCACCCCGGTTAACAGTCCTTGCGCTTTTTCTGGGCCACCGTGAACCGTTAATACAATGCCAATCTGAGACTCAAAAAAGCGGCCAACAAATAGCTGATTCAGAGTTTCCTTAATCCGACGCACCATCAAATCAATGTAGGCAGGCTCAGTAGCAAAGGCTGGAATATATCGAATTGCTTTGAATGGGGAATGTTGAGGCTCATTTACGGATGCACTTGCAGCAATAACTTCATTGACTTGCTCGACAGCTATTTTGCCCGTGAATGCAGAATCGACTACAAGCATTGGATAAATCAGCAAATTCTGAAACCCTTGCTCAATGATATCTGCTACAACTTCTTGCACAAAGGGCTTACAGAAATAAAATCCTTTGAACACTTGCACCCGATTTCCCCATTGGTGTTGTAACTGTTTCTCGATACCAAGACGTTGTTTTTCAAAAATCTCATTTTCGGGCGATATGAAATGATCGTGCTTTACCCCAAAATTGTACAAATCTTGAAGCGCAAGAAACCAACCAGCAAGAGGATATAGCCATTCTGGAATCGGCACAAACTGAGATGCAATATACTTAGTTGCAGCTTGGTTGTAAACACTCAGAGCGCGGTAAGATTGCACTTCACCATACCCTGCAAGCAAAACTGCCACGCGTTCGCTATTTTGGTTTTCGACGGGTTGGGTCGATTGAGATTGATGACTAATAATCATTGTTTTAAGCCTGAGTAGGTTGTTTTTTAGAAGTACGTTGTAAATGAAGCCACATAGAAATTCCAGTAAAAAGGAATACGAGCAAACTGAGAGCAGTTAGGAAGGGATAAATGATTTCTAGATTAATTATTCCAAAGTCTCCCTTGTGCCAATGTAATAACCATTTGAACGCATCTTTGTTGCCTGCCAAATCAACAATTTGATAAACTGTTCCTGTAATGGTTGTTATCAATAGAGGTAACAACACAATTGGCGCAAGTATGAGATGAAGATGGCGAATATCTTGAAAATAGTGGCTGTTATTTTTGGCGGTTGTCATAAAATAATTCCCTTGATGTGCGGGTTGATGAAAAATGAGTTTAGGTTAAAAAAATTACCAGGAATGAAGCGCCCGCAACTGTGGCGTTTTTTTCAATTGATGGGCTTCCATGCGTGTGAGAACATCATCTAGAATGGCGATCGCTTCGGCAATAAACGGCCCTTTATTTAACATCACACACTCAGCCCGTTCAGCCATTGCAGCATCCGTCATCTCTCCCCGCGAAGGTGTGCCATCTTTTACCAAACTCTCTAGTACTTGAGTTGCCCAAATAACAGGAACATGAGCAGCTTCGCAAATCCAGAGAATTTCTTCTTGGATCTCTGTTAAACGCTGGTACCCAATTTCAACTGCTAAATCGCCTCTGGCAATCATCACACCAAATGATTGCTTACCTGCGGCATAAACGATTAATTCTGGCAAATTAGAAACTGCGATCGCGGTTTCAATTTTTGCCACGATCGCCGGTCGGGTTAGCCGTTCCTCAGAGCGCTTGTCCAATTCTTGTTGGAGTAACTCAATATCGGCAGATCGTTGTACAAAAGAGTAGCCGATAATATCTGCGTGGATGGCAACAAAATCCAAGTCGGATAAATCTTTTTCAGTCAGTGGACTAAGAGGTAACACTGTATTTGGGAAATTCAACCCCTTTTCAGGTTTGAGTTTAACTCCTTTGGGGCTTGCATGAGTCACTTGTAGTAAAAGTCCCGGTTGTCCATTGGCTACTGAGTACTGGGTATCAACTACGCGAGTCCGAATCTTGCCATCGTCTATATATACAGGGGTGTCAACAGTTAATAAATCGAGAATTTCAGGAACCGTACAGCAAGTTTGGAAATAGTCTACAGGTAATGCACCTGCTTCACTTCCGAGTTCCGGCTCACACCGCGACAGCAGGATATGATCTCCTTTAAATACCCGTTTTTTATGAAGTGGTGCAAGTACCGCTCCCGTGCGTATTTTCACACCAGCTAAGTCCATCATGACTTTACAAGGCGTTCCTGTTTCCTGTTCCCCTCGACGGATATGATCGATCATGCTCTCCCAAGCTTCAGTCGTATCGTGAGCGCAGTTAATTCGCACACAATTTGCCCCGCGTTGCATAATTTCTCGCACTATCTCATAGTCAGTGGCGGCCTCGGTGGGTAGTGTTACCATAATCCTGACCCGACGCTGAGATGGAGACTGACCAAACAATTCTTCGGTATGCTGTTGTAGTAAGCGATCGCCTTCAAAAAAGAACTCGATGGGTGGACGGTTGAGGTGCTGGGTAGACTCAGAGCCACAAATGAGTTCCAAGGTGGCAATGACAGCATCAAGATTGGGCATCACCCGTGCTTCAATCCTTCCTAATGAGGATAAGCCCCAAGGCATTAGTGCAGCTTGTAGGGAGCGGAGATCATGCCGACGTAAAGCTAGATATTCAGCTAAATTTAAGGCACTAGAAAGAAACTCAGTCCGCTGAATGTGCAATTTCCACTGGTTAAAGGTGGCTTGTCCTTCGCTTTCAACAGTCTGGCGAAGTTCTTGCAGAGTCGATAGTAAATTCTGTGGACTTGATAGATTCAGAAGTGTGCCAAACGGCTGAATTTCTTGACCATGCTGATTGCTTTCTGTCTTAGCATTCGGGTTTGAAGTTTTAAGCTGCATTAAAGTTTTTTCCTATTATTTTTTGGTTCAAAGCTTTAGACAACTATCGACAGAATGATTTTGTTTAGCATCTGCTTCTCTACTGTAAAGCGCGGCGCTGTCCTGAATGCAGAGTTAGCATCCAAACTCCATCGAACAAAAGATTGATGCCAATGAAAGTGCCAATCAGCCAAGCTGCGTTAAATGGAAAGTTAGACCAAATGAAAATACCGAAAATAATGCCGATGATTCCGCTTACAAGCATTAATCCCCAGTTAGATGAAATCCGGCGCATTTGAAATGCCATTGACACTTGAATCACACCTTGCACAAAAATGGTAATACCCAATACCAATGTCAGGGCAAGCACTCCTTCAAACGGATTTGTAACTACTAAAATTCCAGATAGGAGATACAAAAGACCTAGAATCAGCTTCCCGATAACTTTACCTGCACTTCTTGATTGAAAGGCATAAACAATTTGAGTAATTCCAGCAAAGATGAATATCCAGCCAAACAGTAAGGTTGAAGCAACGCTGGCAAAGAAAGGAAATGCGATCGCTATTATGCCCAACACAATCATGAGAATAGCGATCGCGGTTGTCCACCCAGAACTAACAACTTGCTCATCAACTTCAGACTCAATAACTCTCATGTTCATCTCCTTTTAAATTTATATAAAGAATTTGATGGATCAATGTTGTACAAATTGTGGTATCGATTTAGGATTTGTGATATCAATCGAGCCTTGGCTTAACCCAACCAGTTGAGCAACTCGAAAAGCAGAAGTTATAGCTCCTTCATGCAACCCATCACCAAGGTAGGCTCCCGCATGGTAGGTGTTGTTCTCGCCATTAGTGGCAACTACTTCATCTCGGTATTGAAAAGATTCAGTGGTATATAACGGAGTGTGATGTTTTTGAATGTGAATAATGCGATCGCTAGCAATCAACTCCTCTAGTTGGAACGAGAGAAAATAATTTGGTGGCGATGAGATGTTACAAATTTGATTCAGGCAACTGTTATAACCCCATCGGCTTTTTGCCTGAAAGAAATCAAATTCTGAGGGTTGTTTAATGCCATAGCGGTTGTATATGGAACTATCTGTATGAAGTAAAGTAGTCGCATAATTGGCTTTCCAGGCAGAAAACCGTTTGATTTCGGTATCGGTTGGATCTGCTAACAACGCCATTACTTGGTCGGGTGGCGTAGCAAACACGACTTTATCAAACTCCTGAATTTCACCTGTTGATCGCACAATTTTCACAGCATCCGAGGTTCTAAAAATCCGGTCAATATCTGCATTCAGCAAAACCTCACCCTGGAATCGCGCCAGAATTTTTTCAATGTAAGAATACACACCGCCTTTAACCCTGAGCCAATGGACTGCGACATCGTTGCGTAAGACAGGCATTGCCAATTCTGCCGGAAAATCATCAATCAGTTCCAACGGCATTGAATAGCGATACATAATTAGCAATTTTAGCCAAGTATTATGAATACAGGGCTGTTTCAAGTATTGCGACAAAGGCTGATTATAAAAATCTTGCAGGTTGACTCTTGATAGAAAGTGGCTGCCATTTTTGAAAAACATCGCTGAACCCATATTTACAGGTTCTAGTTCCACCCCTAACTCTTCCATGAGGGCGATGAAGTTGTGAAACACAGTCGGAAATTCGAGTACTCCGTTTTCCAAAATTTCCTGACAATCGGCTTGATTCGGTTGAACGTTCTTGTTCAGTGTCCGAATATGTCCACCTAAAGTAGGTTGCCGCTCAAACACAGTGACATGATGCCCTTGTTTATCGAGCAGGTAAGCTGTCACCATGCCACTGGCTCCCCCCCCAACGATAGCAATTCTCATGATTTAGCGATTGCGAAGCGTCCGCCTTGCAGAATCGCTGCAACCAAATCTTTGAGCCGATCTTCGCGGCGGGCGGTCAGCATCAGTTTGGCTCCACTAGCAGCAAGTCGCTTCGCAGTCGCCTCACCTAAACCACTGCTGGCTCCGGTGATGATGACCACTTTGTTTTGAATAAGAGACATATTGATTAATCTGGGTTATGAAATATTGAGTGCTGTTTTAAACTCAGCATTATGCAACCATATCAACTAGCTTGTAGCTGGATCAACGTTTTTGTCCCGGCAGCGTCACTAATCCGAACGGCTATCATCACACCGTTTGAGTTCTGTCCCGTTAAAACTTCAGTTGGTGAATCGATTGTGTGAGCATAAGTCACTTCATCTCTACCTACTTCAATTACCAAATCATCTCCCTTGCCGGGGCGATCATAAACCATTGCCATCAAAGGTGCGTTATTAATCAGTTCTGCATTATCGAGTTCTGAATCGATAATTTCGATTGAAATATACCGTCCACGATTACCACTTGAAAACAGATCAAAAAATTCACCCCATCGCTCACGCGGCACAGATTTTTTGATGTCAATTTTACTTACCATGATGATTCCTTTAAATATCTTCAGAAATTAAATATGCGTTATCCAGAACCGAATGGCACTAAGAAAACCGGAAACGGTTATCAATTAAGCGCTTTGCAACTGCTTACGTAATTCATGCCGGGCTTTGGTCATTAAGGGGTAAGCTTTCGGGCGGCGTTTACGAACCCGTGCTTCACTTCTACCGGGGCGATCGCTATAATTGCATTGATGAATCGGATCTAAGTTGCTATTTCACACACCTTGCAATCCGACCATTTTCTATTCTCTCTGCTTAGAGTGATAGAGCGCTAACCCTAATTAAACAACCACAAAATTGTTGTTGGTTAGTGACAATCCAGTTGATAGTTGAGCAAATTGTACCTGAGCAAACCCAGTGTCACTGCCATCTTGGTCAAAGTACAGCCCACCTGTAGAATTATCATAAATGAATCGTTGAGCGATCGCAGTTGCAGATGTGCCGATGGTAAACTTATCAGATGAGAGTGAACCTATTGATAACCCACCACCAAAAGCAAAATTATCTACCCGAATCAGTTCATTAGTAGTGTCAAAGTCATAAACTCTATCAATGCCTTCATTTAAACTATTGAAAGTAAAGGTATCAGTACCAGATTCTCCAATTAGGCTATCATTACCGTTGCCACCTATGAGGGTATCATTGCCACCACCACCGTTGAGAGTATCATCCCCATTGCCCCCCACAATCAAGTCATCGTAAAATGTACCGATGATATATAATCGCTCGATATTCTTGTAGATAACCCCATTTGTCCCTGCCGTAATTGATCCTTCGTTAGTGGTAGTATTGAAAGTTGAAGTAATTCCCTCGCTACCATCCCTGTCATGGACGATCAACAAATCGTCACCTTTGCCCCCATCTATCGTATCATTGCCACTAATAGCCTCACCCGAAGGTGCATACCCGCGACTGTAAGTATAGTTTCCTATTATGCTATCGTTGCCATTGCTCCCCACAATATTGTCATCGTATTCTGTACTTGAAATATTTAATCGTTCAATATTCTTGTAGCTAACTCGATCCCCGCCCACAGTAATTAAGCCAGTATTAGTGGTAGCATCGAAAGTTGAAGTGATTGCCTGGTAACTACTGACGCCATAGGACAACAAATCGTCACCAGCGCCCCCATCTATCGTATCATTCCCGCCATTGAACGTAGAGATCCTATCGTTGCCATTGCTCCCCACAATATTGTCATCGTACCTTGTACCTGAGATATATAATCGCTCGATATCCTTGTAGTTAATCAGTCTCGTGCCTGCGGTAATTGTTCCAATATTAGTAGTAGTATCGAAAGTTGAAGTAATTCCCTGACCATCATTATCGTAGGTAGAAAAGCTCAACAAATCGTCACCTATTCCCCCATCTACCGTATCATTTCCACTCAGACCCGGAACAAGCGTATCGTTGCCATTGTTCCCCACAATCAAGTCATCGTAGTTTGTACCTATGATTTCTAATCGCTCGATATTCTTGTAGCTAACCCGACTCGTGCCTGCCGTAATTGAGCCAATGTTAGTGGTAGTATCGAAAGAAGAAGTGATTGCTCCGGTAGCACTACCGTAATCGACGCTTAACAAATCGTCACCTATTCCCCCGTCTGTCGAAGAAATTCCCGGGGCATCATAGTTGACATTGACGCTTAACAAATCGTCACCTATTCCCCCACTTAAAGTATCATTGCCACCATAGCCCCCGTTGAGAGTATCATCTCCATTGCCCCCCACAATCAAGTCATCGTAGGATGTACCTGTGATCTCTAATCGTTCGATATTTTTGTAGCTAACCCAGTTCGTGCCTAGCTTAATTGAGCCAATGTTAGTAGTAGGATTAAAAGTCGAAGTGATTCCCCCGGTAACACGGTAGAAAGAATATCTGGTGTCATAGGACAATAAATCGTTACCTTTGCCTCCATCTATCGTAGCATTGCCACTGTAGTTCTTGGAGAACGTATCGTTGCCGTCACCACCATTCAGCAGGTTATTGCCTTTTGAAAAGTTAACAATCAAGTAATCGTCACCAGCGCCGCCGTTAAGGGTGTTGTTACCAGAGGAATAATACTCCGGCTGACCGCCGCGATCAAAAGAGACTGAGGCAGATAGAGTATCGTTACCATCATCCCCAGACAGCAGCTGATCACCTTCTAAAAAATCAAGATTTGAATAACC
This sequence comes from Nostoc sp. CALU 546, assembly GCF_048836525.1. NCBI lineage: Bacteria > Bacillati > Cyanobacteriota > Cyanophyceae > Nostocales > Nostocaceae > Nostoc > Nostoc sp. CALU 546. The sequence continues at coordinate 22,020 of NZ_JAWJTF010000038.1, read as the reverse complement.
AATAATCAAGCTATCGTCACCAGTACCACCATTGAGGGAGTCATTTTCGCTACCACCAAAAAGGTTATCATTGCCCGCACCACCCCTCAACAGGTCGTTACCAGTACCACCATTGAGGGAGTCATTACCAGTACCACCCTTAAGTGAGTCATCCCCTTCACCACCGTTGAGGGAGTCATTCCCTTCACCACCAATGAGAGTATCATTGCCCGTACCACCGCGCAGCAGGTCGTTACCACTCAAGCCATTGATTTTGTCATTACCTGCCTGACCATTCACCACATCATTCGAGTTATCGAAACCTGTAATGTTGTTGTTGAGGTCATTGAGGAATGTTACTGTGTTCTTGTTGAACAAGTTAGTTTGAGTGGAGTTGGCATCAAACACATCAAAACTGTCGGTGATGTTGGTTTGTCCATTAAACAGGATATTACCAATCGCAGACCGTGAAGAAATTGCTGGCAGATTATCCAGGTTTTCTAATTTGAAGTTTTGAAGGATGACTTTTGTACTAGCCTCCCCTTCAAAGGCGATTTCCAGATTGCTGCCGTTCTGAGTAAGCAGCAGATTTTTGGCAGTAAAACTAGAGCCTTGGAATTGGATGGTATCCACTTCGGCAATGACTGCCTCTGAGGGAGTTATGCCCTTACCCACGCCACCGAAATCAGTAATAGTATCGGTGTTAGTAAAACTCCCATAGCCTATGACAAATTTATCCTTACCACCGCCACCAGTCAGAAGATCGTTGTCCTGATATGAGAATGTATCGTCATTACCTTTAATCGTATCTGCCTCGTCACTGCCGAATAGAGTATCGTTCCCGCTGATTCCAATGATATTTGCCATGACTTTTTCCTACGTAAATCGATTTTTCGAGTAAATTAATTTCTCAAGTTGCAGTTAGCGCTGTTTGAGCGCCCAAAAATTCGCCAAATGTTGACGTTTCGACGTTATTTCATGTCACTTTAAAGGGTTATGAATAAATGGCACGAAGAAAAGATATAGCCCTTGCTCTGACTTGTTCCCACCTTGGAGGCTGGGAACAAAACGACACAAGCCTTTGGGCTTTTCTTAGTGCCATTCGGTTTGGTTGTCTTTACCAATAATCGAGAGCTTTTGCATATCGAAGCCTTCTTTTTGCAGCTCCAATACAACCCTTTCTGCTTATGGATGGGAGGGGAAATTAGCAACAACCGTATATGTATATGTCATGAATTTCGCTCCTTTATATATGTCAAGCTAATTCATAATTCATAATTAAAAAGGGTTTGTCTCTAATGCTTATAAAAGCAGCCGGAGTCTTGTTTGGGGTCTGAAACAGTCTTTAATTACGAATTACGGATTATTTCTTTGTAGTTACCGCAGCAGCTTCGGCATCTAGTCTGGCGGCGATCGCTTCCAAGGTTGCTTTTTCAGCCTCTTCAATGGTGGCGATCGCTAGGAAGGTCGCCGTAGCTGCATGGTTTTCAGCTTTATCTGCCCGATGTTCGAGTTTCTTTACTTTGCGACCCGTTTTCCATTCCTCAACATGGGACTTCACTTCAGATTCTTTTTCCTCGAATTGAGTTTTGAGCTTTGCTCGATAATCATCGAATTCTTTTTTCTTAGCATCCAGCTTTGTCTTCGCTTCATCAATTTGAGATTCAATCTCAGTTTGAGTTTTTTTCGGCGCAGATTGAATACTTTCTCTCAGCGATTTTACCCGTTCTTCAACCGCTTCTAAATTGTCATGAATATTTTTGGTGAAGTTATCAAGTGCAGTACTCATGATAATTGCTCTAGTATGTTGAATTTCGGAAATCTTGGCTATATTATTATCAAGTTAAGATTGAATCTCAGTTTGAGTTTATTTAGCCGCACGTTTAATGTTTACAAATTTTAACCAACATAACCTCTACCTTTGGAACGTTTTAGTGGAATTCATACAATTCATACACTATATAACCCCTTTTCAATAGCTATTTTCTATTACAATTGATTCTTTTTTACTGCTTTTAGCAAGACTTTCAGTACTAGGTTCAGACAATGATATTGTACTATTATTGCCACCATCTTAAACTACGCTCAGAACGTATTCTAACTGATTTTTTTTCACAAGCGAGTGTAAGTATACTCCTTGAGGAATAGTAATTCAAATCAGGCTTTTTGGTAAATATATACTTATCTATTTCGCAAAAATGCCCCAACTAAAGCTGATAAATTAATGCGTATAGACTCTGGTGAGCGAATGCTACCGTATTTTTGAATTTTTCTATAGTAATTCCTTGATCGTTATCAATAACCAAGATGAAAAGGTGAGATTTTTGTAATCAACCAAATAACCCTATAAATCAAACATCAGTTTGTCATAATTTAAGAGTCCTCTATTTAATAAATCTCTAATTACTAATAAAAATAGAGGAAATCTTGAAGGAAAATGCAAAATGCATAATCAAACATAATTCAATTCTGTTAGCGCAGCGGGGCGTAGTCCATTCTGGTTCACTTCTCCTGTCGGAGACGCTACGCGTAGCTTGCTTCCACGTTCGCGTAGCGTCCCGTAGGGAAGTGGTACGACTACGCTCAGTGACCACCTGACACCTGAATTCTTTCTGATAATTTTCCAAAATCTTCAAATCATATAGACAGTTTTTATACACCTTAATCAATTATTGCATTCTGAAATTAGAGGTATTACATATGACCATTGCCCTAAAACCGAAGGAACTAAAGCCTAAAGAACTAAAACCAAATGGACTGAGTAAGCTAAAAGCAAATAAATGGCTACTTGCTTTACTGATATTGATACCCATAATTAATATTAGCTATCTTGCTTATAACCAACTTGTTGTGGTGCCTCAACAACAAGCAAAGAATAAGGTGCAAACGGCTTTAGTCAAGCGGAGCAATCTGCCCATCACAGTTTCTGCCAATGGGACTGTTGAACCTGAACGTTCAGTAAATGTGAGTCCCAAAACGTCAGGGATTCTGAAAAAATTGCTAGTTAAAGAAGGCGATTCTGTACAACTTGGACAGGTACTTGCTTACATGGATGCCTCGAATCTTCAGGGGCAATTACGGCAGGCTCAGGGAAATCTCGCTGCGGCTGAGGCAAATGTGCAAAAATTACTGAATGGGAATCGAACTCAAGATATCGCCACAGCAAAGGCACAACTGGCTGAACAAGACGCAAATCTCCAAAAATTACTCAATGGAAATCGACTCCAAGAAGTTGCCCAAGCCCAAGCACAGTTAAGGGATGCTCAATATGCCCTGCGTCAAGCTAACGATGATCTTAAAAGAAATCAAGAACTTTATAACTCAGGTGCGATCGCTCTCCAAAGTCTGAATACCTTCCGTACTAGCCGCGATCGCGCCCAGACTCAAGTTAACCAAACACAAGCAGCTGCTTCATTGATGCGATCGGGAACTCGGCCAGAAGAGATTACTCAAGCCGAGGCACTCCTCAAACAGAAACAGGAGGCTCTATCACTCTCTCAAGCAGGATCACGACCGGAAGACATTCAGCAAGCCCGCGCCCAAGTCGCGGCGGCTGAAGGAGCAGTGCAAATTATCCAGACAAATATCAATGATATGGTAATCCGCGCCCCCTTTAGTGGGATTGTCGCCCGGAAATTTGCCGATCCTGGCTCATTTGTCACGCCTACCACCGCAGGTAGTTCGGTTTCTTCTGCTTCATCGTCTTCCATCTTGGCTCTTGCATCCACGAATCAGATTGTTGCCCAGGTTGCAGAAGCGAACATTGCCCAAATTCGCATCGGTCTAGTTGCGACGATTCAGGCAGATGCTTATCCTGGGAAAACTTTTACTGGACAGGTAACGCAAATTGCCACGCAGTCAGATGTTGTGCAAAACGTGACTAGCTTTCAAGTGAAGACATCAGTCCCAGATCCTCAACATCTGCTGCGATCGGGGATGAATGTAACTGTGGACTTTAAAGCCGGAGAGTTAAAAAATGTGCTGGTGGTGCCGACTGGGGCGATCGTTCAACAAAATAATTCTCAGGGCGTATTTGTGGCCAAGGACAAAGGCGATTCAGTCTTCGTGCCGATTGTAGTTGGGACAACGGTGAATGACAAAACCGAGGTAAAGTCTGGCTTAACTGGAAACGAACACGTCTTACTCAGCTTTCCACCTGGAACTCGTAAGGTTTCTACACCTAATGGCAGATAAGTCTTTTTCTCATAATGAAAAAACGTTCTAATTTACAAACAACGAATCGTCCACGCCGTCCACGAAAGGGCAAAATCTCTTTCGGTGAAGTCCTGATCATGTCAGTCGAAACGCTTTTGGGCAACAAACTACGGACAGGTTTGACCATGTTGGGGGTGATTATTGGCATCTCCTCGGTAATTACGATTACCGCCGTTGGACAGGGTGTGCAGAAGTCAACGGAGTTACAAATCCAAGCCTTGGGAACAAACGTGATGGTAGTCACGGCGGGGGCAGCCAGAACAGGCGGCATCAGTCTAGGAGCAGGTTCAGCCAGTACACTGACGTGGGAAGATGCTAAGGCGATCGCTAAACAAGTTCCAGCCGCTAAATCGGTTTCGGCATTCTTACAACGCAATTCAATTCAGATCGTCAGAGGCAATACTAATATTGCCACCACCCTTGTAGGAACGGATTTGAACTACCCAACTATCAAAAACATTCATCCCCAAACGGGACTCTTTTTTAGTCAAGGAGATTTGGATGCTGGCCGCCCTGTGGCATTTCTTGGTTCCACTGTGCGCGATGAATTATTTAACACAAATGAATCCGTGATTGGGGCTGATTTACGGATTCGGGGCAAGCGCTACACCGTGGTAGGGGTAGCAGAATCCAAGGGAACGGCGGGTGGACAGGATCTTGACGATGTGATTTATATCCCCTTAACCAATATGTCTGCCCAAATTGTGGGTAATAACGCCTTAACGGGTGTCGCAATTAATGGATTCTGGTTAGAAGCGCTTGATGGCGATCAACTGAACTCGGCTCAATTTCAGGTGACAAATATTCTGCGTCTACGGCATGGCATTCATCCGTCAGCCGTCGATGATTTTCGGATTACCAATCTAGTTGATATTATCAGCACTTTCAGCAGCGTGATGGGTTCATTTACCTTGATGGTGGGTGCGATCGCAGGTATTTCTCTGATTGTCGGCGGCATTGGAATTGCCAACATCATGTTAGTTTCGGTGATGGAACGAACGCGAGAAATCGGCATTCGCAAAGCTGTAGGTGCAACCGGCACAGATATTTTAAGGCAGTTTTTGACTGAAGCGATCGTCATCTCCACAGTTGGCGGTGTGATTGGCGTGGGATTGGGCATTGGGTTCGCCTTTGCTGCTGCAACTGCGTTCAAATTTCCGTTTATTGTGCCTTTGTGGTCAATTGGGGCAGGGTTTAGCCTTTCTTTCATCGTTGGCATTCTAGCAGGTGGCATCCCAGCGCGTAATGCTGCCAAATTAGATCCGATTTCAGCACTACACAATGAGTAATCACTATGGCAAACATGATTTTAATGGAGGGCATCACGAAAACCTATCACTTGGGAGAATTGGATGTCCCCGTTCTGAAGGAAATTGATTTATCGATTGAAGATGGGGAATATGTGGCGATTATGGGGGCTTCGGGTTCAGGGAAATCAACACTGATGAACATCATCGGATGTCTGGATCATCCTACGAGTGGACAATATATCTTAGACGGTAGAGATTTGACGACTCTGGATGACGATGAACTTGCAGATATCCGCAATCAATATATTGGTTTCGTGTTTCAACAATTCAATTTGTTGCCTCGGTTGACGGCACTAGAAAATGTCATGCTACCGATGATTTATGCAGATGTATCCCGATCAGAACGAATACAATCCGCGACTGTAGCCCTAGAAAAGATTGGGTTGGGCGATCGCTTAACAAACCGCCCTAGCCAACTTTCAGGAGGACAGCAACAGCGAGTGGCGATTGCTCGCGCACTGGTGAATCATCCTGCCTTAGTGTTGGCGGATGAACCAACGGGGGCTTTAGATTCTAAAACTTCTCACGAAATTATGAATTTGCTGACGGAATTAAATCAACAAGGAACTACGATCGCGATTGTCACCCATGATGCAACCGTAGCAGCTCAGACAAAGCGGGTAATTCAGATGCAGGATGGGGTGATTGTTGAGAGAGCGATTGCGGCTTTGGGTTAAAGCTTGGAACATTGAGGCAACAGCGAGTAGACTTTGGTTTTGACTAACTGTTACACACGAAGCATTTGTAACAGTTGTCAACGAACAGAAATTGTTTGCCACTCTTGGATCGCTGTGGATGGGATTTGTAACTTGATCCCTGAACCAGTTACCATCGGCAAAGTTAACTCAAGAGGAATTTCTGACCGCAACTGCGGTAGGATAGCCTGAATGTCATATTCTCCAACATTTGCTAGGGGTGGTGTGTCCTGAGAAATTTCGCTAGAAACATCCTTGGCGATCAGAGTTTGTCCCAAAGATGTTGTCAGCGTGAGAGGTTGAGTGTGATCTAATTCCATCGCACCAGGAAAGCCCACTAGTCGCAGGGAGATAATAGCACTACCATCGGGATGGATGCGCTTGAAGGCGATCGCCTGCCAGGATTTTCCAGTCTGATCTCGCAGGTTTTGCCGAGATTGGTAGAGCATTTGCCCTGGAGATTCTTCAATTTGCGCTACAGCAGCAAAAGCGGGTAATGGACTCCAGACAAGCAGTGAAACGCAGATTAAAGCAGCCAGCAGGCGGCGAATTTTAAAACCGTTGAAGCAGATAGATTTCATGACAAAAGTCCTCACCAAGTTAAAATTCGGGAACGGAGTAATTATTTTTGTGCATTACCTGGACGCGATCGCCTCTTTTGCGTTTTTCCAACCGACAAAGCTAGGTGGGAAACCTTGCACATTCTCATAGCCTAATAGGTGCAGTGTCATTACTCCCATTGCCGAGCGATAACCGGAAGAACAGTACAACACCACGGGGCGAGTGCGTGGAATTTGATTCAGATTGTGCGACAGGGTTCTTAGGGGAATGTTAATTGCGTTAGGTATATGTCCAGACCGATACTCAGAGACTTCTCGCACATCTACTAACATGGGTTGAGACTTCTTTAACAGGCTTTTCAATTCTTCGACACTGGCGATCGTGTAATAGCCTACTGGAATCGACGTGAGAAAGCGATCGACTCCCGATTCTAGATTGCGGGATTCAGGCAGAGTTTGCATCCTTTCTTGAGATATCGATTCAGCCTCCGTGAGAGTTGCTGCTAGGATCGGGTTTTGCCCAACACCAATCAAGAGGCAAAAACACATAGCAAATCCCAGCAATATGGTCTGAATTGATTTCTTAAATATCATATATTTTGCAATTGTAAGAGAGGAAGTCAATTAATTATGGCGTTGAATATGTAGCCGATGCTGATAATGCCAACGGTCATTAACCCGACAAATACGGCTAATAATTGGAGTCGTAGCACTTTTTTGAGAATCACCATTTCAGGAAGAGATAATGCTGTTACCGCCATTGTGAAAGCTAAAACTGTACCCATAGGCATTCCTTTATTTACTAAAGCTTCAGTAATTGGCATTACACCCGCAATATTCGCATAGAGTGGAACACCTAAAATTACTGCGATCGGCACTGCAAAAGGATTATTCGCACCTGCATATTGGGTAATAAAATCTGTCGGCACATAACCATGAATCCCTGCACCGATCGCAATTCCGATCACCACATAAAGCCAAACCGATCGCACAATTTCGCTGGATTGGAATCTTCCTTGCTTAAATCTTTCTTTGTCCCCAGGTTAACGCCACTGGTTCTAGGTTGTCTTCCCCTTCTAGAGGCATTGCTTGACCGCACGAGGGGCATTTTTTTTGAACACAATCGAGTACTTCAAACGATGTTGCCTCTGGTTTTAAACAATTTCATGCCAAGTTTTTGCACCATTATTTCGCTACAAGGTCAAGATTACAGGATTTCCTCTCTTCTCTAGTAAGTTTTGCCACGCTAGGTTATTATTACTTTTCATTCCCCAAAAATTTCAATTTTGGGAATACCAGTATTTGTAGCTTGGAAAAATTCTTTCTTCTCAAACCCAAGAGTATTAGAAACTAAGAAGTTAGGAAAACTTTGAATTTTTTGATTATAAGCTTGCACTGCTTGATTATAACGCATTCTCTCTACAGCTAAACGATTTTCAGTACCCGTAAGTTCGTATTGAAGATTGGTAAATAGTTGGCTTGATTGTAATTGGGGATTGACGCTGGCATAATCACGGAAACGGTCAATTGCTTGATTAACTTGCACTGTTGCAGCACCCTTTTGATCGGGAGTCGTTGCTTGCAAATAAGCTTGGCGTGATCGGATTAATAAAGAAACTAACTCTTTTTCCTGTTTGGCATAAGCTTGGGTGACATTCACAAGGTTAGGGATCAAATCAGCACGTCGTTGGAGTTGATTTTCGACTTGTGCCCAAGCTGCTTTTACTCTGGAGTTACTATTTTGGATGGAGTTGTAAGTCCAGGCACTCCAGACACTCAGTGCAGCTATTACGCCAGTGACAACCATTAGTAGTCTTTGATACCGATAGGCTAATTGCTGTTGTTGCTGTTGTTGTTGCTTATGCCTTGCTTGTACATCCAGAATGGCTTGCTGAATAAATTCAGCAGGAATATCAACTTCTTTACCTGCGACTACCAACTCCGAAGCTGAATAACTTTGAGTGTGATTGGCATAATAGCGCGAGGCTAGCTCCAGCACTTCTGGGGCAAAATCTTCGGGAATTCTTTTATCTTGACTGCTCATAAAATTATTTACCAACTACCACCAGCACCGCCGCCACCGCTACTGCCACCACCGAAGCTACCACCGCTACCACCACTGCTACTGCCGCCACCGAAGCTACCACCAGCACCGCCGCCACCGCTACCCCAAGAACTGCTGGGAGGTGGTGGTGGAGGCAAACGAGGAATTATTTCCTCTCGCTGATTATGGTAAGAACAATTGTGGCACTCATCAGTAATTAGTCGTTTTCCATTACTAGCTCGTGTAGGTGATTGAACAGTTTTCTCGTCATGAGTGAGAGTCAATTCATTACATTGAGGGCACTGGCGAAATCTGGAGGAATGGGACTGTTGGGCAACAATATGGAACCCATTACCAGTTGTTTTGTGAGTGCAACTAAGACATCTCCAACCCTGAAACTTAATACTACCTAGTTTTTGTGCTGTTATTTCTGGTTTGTTCAGATAGGATTGGACTGTAGAATCGTCTACTTGTTTCATTGGCTTTTGACAATTAGCACACAAAAAAGTGTAGTTGCCTTCACTCTTACGAGTGCGCCCTTCTGGTGCAATGAAGATTTTACGAGGACGAGTTAGGTAAACAGCACTTCCTGCTGCCAGTGTTATTATTCCACCTCCAGCTAAAACTCCCCATACAATCCCGCCACCTGTGTTATTTGGGGTTGTTTGAGTGTCTGGTGGTGTTACCTGACTTCCAGATGATGGTTGATCCGACTTGAGAACTACTATTAATGCTTTGGTTCCTGCCAGTGTACCGCCTGCAAAATCTCCTTTTTTGAAGTGGGGAATGATTTGAGTATCGATAATATTTCCTACTTTGGCATCAGGTAAAATCGCTTCTACACCATAACCCGTTTCAATTTCTACACGCCGATCACCTACAGAGATCAAAACTAGTACACCATTACCTTGTCTTTTCTTACCGATTCCCCAAAAATTAAACAATTCGCTGGCAAATGTTTTCGGTGATGCAGCAGAACTTGTTTCTGGCACGGTTACTACTGCCATTTCCATTCCTTTTTTTGCCTCCAATTCAGAAACCATCTGATTGATTTGGGCTTCTGTCTCGTCGTTGAGAATTCCTGCCATATCAGTTACCCAACCACCATACTCTTTGCGGGGATTTGGAACTTCTTGTACGGTTACAGCCAAGCCAGAAATAGGAAAAAGCAAGAACACGCAGGAAAAGACACTGACCCAAAAAATACGTTTTGGCTTGAGTAGATTAAATTTTATTACTTTCACTTTCAGCCAAAATGGTTTGAAGCTTACTTTGATTGCCATCAGTTTCTATTGTGACTTTCTCTTGTAAGAATTGTGTGAGCGAATAAAATAGCTATTCATATCTAAACTACGGCTCTATTCCTTCATCAATCCAAGCATCAATTGCTGTTTTTACGTTTAATTCAGTCACGGCAGACCATTCTTTTTCGTTGATAGTTGTTTTAAATACCGCTCTTTTACCGTGACCAACTTTTTCCATTGAGTGTCCGCGATACAAATTTTTAGGCTTAATCATTTTTCTTAATCATCTTTAATGTTAAGACTTTTGGCACATCGTAAAGAAAGAAGTGCAGACTCGATCCTAAATGCGATGAAATCGACAAGCCCAATTGGGTGACAATCTGAGTTGCCAACCAATCAAACGGATAAAAAAGCTCGAACATAACTTTGCCTGTTTAACGCTGCAATAAGGGCTGAATTTGTTCGGGACTGATTACTTGACCTTTGCTGACAACTTTGCCATTGATTATCATGGCGGGAGTAGACATCACACCTCGTTTAGCAATTTCGATTGGGTCGGTAATATGTGAAACTTCAGCAGTTAAATTGAGATTAGTTACAGCTTCTTTAGCATTTGCTTCTAGCTGTTGGCACTTTTTGCAGCCTGTACCCAAAATTTCAATCTTGATAGCATTCATGACATAACTCCTTTTTGTATTCTCTAATTCAGTTCTCTCTCTACTGAATCCAAGCGATACGCGCAGCGTAAAGCCTCTGGCTTATCGCTACCGTTTCTTAACTGACCCCACGCCCCGCCCAGATTCCCGAACTTGAGGAGAGCCAATATACTCTATTGAACCCACGCCGGATACAGTTGCATCTAACTGCTGAGTGACATTAACCACAGCACTCCCCACGCCGCTATTGCGAACCGTAGCCTGCTTAGTCTTGAAATTCTCACCTTGGAAACTTCCCACCCCGGAAAGATTGAGTTCCAGCACATCAACACTTCCGGCGATTGTCATGCTACCCACCCCATCAAGGGAAATCGACAACTGTTTACCTTGGATATCCTTTACCTCAACACTACCAACACCATCTATATTCAAGCTCTCTAGGCTCTTCACCTCCACAACGAACTGAATGGGCTTGGTGGGATTCATATTGGTATCTTTCATGATGGTGAGATACAGAACATTGTCAGCTACACGACTTTCTAGCAACGGCAGAATGTTGTCATCTGCGGTGATCGTTAGGGATTCTTTTCCCGTCTGCTGTATCGTGATTTTACCTACGGATTTACTAGAAATGGATGAGAATCGACCTACTTCTCTAGATTCGGTCTTAACTATTCCAGAGCCTCTAAGCCCACCCAAATTTAGAGAGCAGCCTGTGAACAGGCTCAAAGCTGTTAAACACACAACCAAGCCGTATAGCTTCGATCTCATTGTTTTGAACGCTATAAGCGTTTATCAAATAAAAGTGGTTTTTTCATGGGTGCATTTTGATTGCGATCGCAGCTTTCAATTACAGCAGATTTCAGGTAAATGAAGTACATATATAAAACCCAAAACCTTGTAGAGGCGTAGCAGTACTACGTCTCTACGTGTACTCGATTAGAGCGCAATCTGCTGTAACGCAATATCCCTAACACCAAGATTGTTCTCCCGAAGGATTGTGCAGTAACTCCCGAATATTGGCTTCGATAACCCGATAGCCCACATTGCCATTGAGTCTCTGCCGTCCTTCATTAAAAATCAGGGTGGGGCTGACTGTAACTGTATGCTCTTTGACTAATTCAAAATCCTGGGATAGCTTGGCATAAGCCTCACCACTATCGATCTGAGCTTGGATAGCTGCGATCGGCAGTCTTAACTCCTCCGCAATTTGAAATTGCACCTTGCGGTCAGAAACGTTTGCCAGTTGAGTAAAAAACGCCTCCCGAAATGCCCAGGTTGCTTTTTCAAATACCTGTTGATTTCGCTCTACTAAATCCTTTGTTTCTAGTAGTTGAATTGCATGGAGAAACAAATGACAAGATGTCGATGAAAATGGTGTAACGTGAGTCCAAATATCAGGATGAACGGTGATGTGATCGAACTTTTTCACAACCTCTTGGACATGATTGCTGTATCCTTGCAAACCACCGCGATCGCGCCATCGGTTTTCCAGTTTTTCACGAGCAACACCAAAGACGGGGACAAAGTGCTGTGCGATCGCAATTTTGTCTTCAAAGGTTGTTTTCAACTCATCCAAACGAATCTGAGCAATATAAGCCCAAACGCAGAGAACATCGGAAAAGTAAAAAATACGAATCGGTTCCATATCACTTCATCCTTAGACCCACCAGGGTTTCTTTCCAGTGCGAGGATCAGTTTCCGTCCACGGCGAGATTAAAATGCTGTTATCGATCACTGCAACCTGGACAATCTTGAGCGGTAGAGGAGCCGGGCCACGCACCACCGCCCCATCTGGGGCATAACGGGAACCATGACAGGGACATTGAAACTGCTGATCTAGGGCGTTCCAGGGGAAGGTACAACCGAGGTGAGTGCAGTTATCGACAAGCCCAATATGATCCAGGGTGCGATCTTCTTTGACAATCAGATAAGTGGGTTCTCCTGCCAAACCTGCAACCAGGGCGCGGCTTTGGGGCGGTTCAGCCAGAATTTGCGAGGCGGGGATTTGTTTCCCTAGAATATCTTTAGCAAGAATAGCACCCCCTGCTCCCGTTTTTTCGCCTGGAGCAATAAAGAATTTGCCAGCAGGATAGAGCGCAGCACCAGCTGTAGCAGCAACAGTTGCTCCGGTAATAAAGTTGAGTAGTTGCCGTCTTGATAGGGATGGACTTTCGATTGGAATACTAGTATCCATTATGGATCTCCTTATAAAGTTGATGAGTGAATCCCTTTAAAGTTAAAGTTGCTCGTTGGTATGGCTGGTATGAATTCCCAGGAGGCTATAAAGACCGCAAAATCCTACTAAAGCTGTCACCAGCAATACGCTACCTGCAACGATAAGACCAATACCCAATCCTGTACTGCTGTAAGGGAAAAGTCCTAGATAAAACAACGCCGAAGCCAACAACAGACGGATCAGGCGATCTAACGAACCAACATTCGTTTTCAGAACTGTCATCTCCAATATTGAATGGGCTACAAAACCCTTGGGAAAATCTTGAATGGGCTGCGAAACCCTTAGAAAACCCTTGGTGCAATTATGCGAGAAGCAACTCTCAAGGGATTGCAATTTTTTTCTTATCTTCTCTTTAATTATAACCCCTAAATAGCTGGGAGTTTTTAATATCAGCATTTATATGTTTCTAGTACAATTCATACAGTTTATCCAGTATTCAAACATGATTTCAAACAACAGGATGCCATACTTTTTTTGTGATTAATTCTCTATAGCTAATTTGGAAATACCTATTATGAGTTCGGAAAGTTTAGCGGCTCTCAAGCCTTATCTCAGCTTTTTTCACCCTGTTACTATGTGGATCTTGCTGGTCGTTGCGCTCTATGCCATGTACTTGGGTGTGCAAGTTCGACGGACGAGGCTGGCAGACGGAGATATCAAGAAAGAATTGGTCAAAGGTCGGTTCACCATCCGGCATCACCAAATTGGCTCTATCCTCCTGGCGCTGATGGTAATGGGTGCGATCGGGGAATTACTGTCACCTACCTCAACAGTGGCAAGATTGTGATTGGCCCTCATCTGTTTGCTGGCTTAGGGATGGTGGGGTTGATTTCCACTTCTGCTGCGTTGGTTCCCTTTATGCAGAAGCATGACTGGGTTCGCAGCATCCACATTTCGCTGAACCTCACTCTGCTGGGATTGTTTGGCTGGCAAGCTGTGACAGGGGTGCAAATTGTGCAAAAGATTGTTACCCAAATGATGATGAATAGTGCAGCGTAAGTAGTATTTATCCTACGGAACCAACGATTTATGTCGGCATCCGATATGAATCGTTATTAATCTGCGATCGCGCTCAGTAAATTAAGATGGAAAAATTACATTGAAAATATTCATATAACCCTATATTGTTATGTTATGACATATTAAAGTAGTTAAATAAACCCGATAACTAGATAGCAATATCTAGTCAATAGCACCCACCTATTCACAGGAGATGCTCTATTAATTGGGTGGTGTAGTAGTGGATATTCTATTTAGATATTTTTGCTTGAAGAACAGTTTAATTTTTAGGAAAGACTATTTATGACAAACCAACTTTCTACTCATCTGCAATCAATCAAGGCTGAGACACTCAAGCAGTGGCTAGACCATAACCAAGCGATATTAGTAGATGTACGGGAGCCTTCAGAATACGCCGCAGAAAGGATTCATGGAGCTAAATCTGTTCCATTGTCTCAATTTGATATTAACCAGATTCCCGTTGAAACAGGCAAAAGCCTAGTGCTGTGCTGCCAGACTGGAAATCGATCTGCTCAAGCTGCTAAGAAACTCTTAACCAATGGTGTAGAAACAGTAATTAATCTGGAAGGTGGGCTAAATGCTTGGAAGCAGTCGGGCTATGCCACTCAGATTAATATAAATGCCCCCATTAGTATGTTTCGGCAAGTACAAATTGTTGCTGGTTCACTTGTTTTTGTCGGTACAATTCTAGGAGCATTTGTATCGCCTTGGTTTCTAATTCTTAGCGGCTTTGTCGGCACGGGGCTAGTGTTTGCTGGGGTATCAAATACCTGTGCGATGGCTGCTTTACTAGCAAAGTTACCCTATAACCAACGTGGACAGTCGTAGTCATCGAAATTTTGATTATTGTTAAATGTGTAGCCGTCGAAGCAGATTATTTAAAACCAACCAAATGGGATTCGATTGGCGGCTCCAATGGTAACGCCAACCAAAGCCAAACGTACAGTAACCAAACAAGTCCAGGGATGACGACTGCTAAAGCAACTGTGACAATCCGTACTCCTTGAACTGGCAGTTTCCATCGCTGTGCAATTGCTGCACACACTCCTGAAATTACTTTGTGGCGACGACTACGGTAAAAAGGTATTGTTGTTTTCCCTGAAGTATTTACTTTTGTGCGTGATGGATTAAGTTTTACAATTAAAGAACTAATCAGTCCTATAGAACCCAAAATAGCCGATGGGATGGTAAAAATCGCCAGCCAGTGGGCAAAGAACATCCCTGTAACTAGTTCTCCTAGCCAGGAAGAGTTAGGACAACGAAAGATGATCGCTTCTGACTGACAACTAAAGCGTTCAGCTAAACCCATTCCTCCCCAAGTTAGTAGGAGGGGTAAAATCCCGTAGAAGATGATTATGCCAAGCAAAACAAAGTGCCAACGAATTGAAAGCGATCGCCAAATTGCAATCGATGAAAGCGCTGGGCCAACAAACAACAGTATCAAAATCAAAGGATAGTAAATCATTTATAGATTTCCTTCGATATGTTTTTTTGATTTAGATTGATTAACTCGTTGAGGTCGATTGAGTAACTTTAATAGTTCAAACCAAAGCAGAGCGATCGCCCCACCGCCTAAACAAATTGCTAAGTCGATTGGGTGTAAAAAGGAGAAGCTAAACAATTGACGCAAGAAGGGAACATACAAGACGATCGCTAGAAAAGCCAGTCCCCCACCAATCACCCACCAAAGGGCATTATTGGGAGATTTCAAGATTTTTAAGCTGAGGCGAGATGAAGAACTTTCACTCAAAATTAGGAATAAATTTGCCAAAATCAACGTCGTAAACGTTAAGGCACGGGCATCAAGTTCGCCTTGTCTGCGATATAGTGCAACTATAAAGATGACGAGAACAATTACCAAAATCCCCACCCCTTGCAGTACTGCCAAACCCAAAGTTTTCCGGCCAAATAATGGTTCTTTGGGGTTGCGGGGAGGACGCTGCATCACCGTTGCTTCTGCGGGTTCGGCTTCTAAAACGATGGAGCAAGCTGGATCGATAATCAAATGTAGAAAGGCAACGTGAACGGGAAGTAATACTAACGGTAGCTTAAACAACACTGGAATCAAAGACATCCCAGCGATCGGAATGTGAATCGCTAGCAGATATGCCATTGCTTTACGGAGATTATCAAAAATTCGTCGTCCCAGTTTCACCGCTTGCACAATGGACGAAAAATCATCATTCAATAACACTAAAGCCGCCGACTCACGGGCAACATCTGTGCCTCGCTGTCCCATCGCAATCCCGATTTGAGCAGATTTGAGAGCCGGGGCATCATTCACACCATCCCCAGTCATAGCAACGACTTCACCCTTGGCTTTCAAAGCATTAACTAAGCGCAATTTTTGTTCGGGAACGGCTCGTGCAAAGATATTTGTACTTTGAATACGTTGTTCGAGTTCAACGTCACTCATCAGATCCAATTCTGCTCCCGTCAGAATGGCTCCCATTTGCATCAATCCAATCTGACGGGCAATAGTTTGAGCCGTTCCAGGATAATCACCCGTAATCATAACTACTCGAATACCTGCGGTATAACATTCTTGAATTGCCGCCGCAACGTTTGGACGCACTGGATCAGACAGTCCAACTAAGCCGATAAATTGAAAAGGAAAGTCATGTTGCTCATCGGGTAAATGATTTGGATTAAGGGACGGATGAGGCGGTAAAAATGGCGGTGGCGCATCAACAAGAGAGGCTTTGGCAACGCCTAACACACGCAATCCTTGATTTGCCATTTCACTGATTTGGGTTGCCATAATTCTCTGCTGTTGGGGCGTGAAATGACAGAGATCCGCGATCGCTTCCGGCGCTCCTTTGGCTGCAATTTCATACTGCTGGCCATCGGCTGACTGCCAAACGTGAGACATTGCTAGTAGATGCGGTGAGAGCGGATATTCTCGCAACAGTATCCAATCGTCATGCAGATGTTCAGTATGTGCGAGATAGCGATCACCTAATTCCTTAAATGCTTTCTCCATTGGATCAAAAGGATCTCTTTGGCTTGCCAGAATGCAGAACTCGACTAATTCATGAACCGTTTCGGGGAGAGACTCTCGTAAATGCAATTCCAAATTATATGGGTGAGGGTTTTCTGCATGGTTATATGCAAATAGCTGTTGCACAGCCATCTGATTCAGCGTCAGCGTCCCGGTTTTATCGACACACAGAACCGTTGCAGAACCCAAGGTTTCCACGGCGGAAGCGCGACGAGCTAAAACGTGTTTCTGAGAAATTCGCCAGGCTCCCAAGGCTAAGAAAATCGTCACGACAACCGGAAATTCGTTTGGCAAAATTGCCATTGCTAGGGTAATACCTGCGAGAAATCCTTTGAGCCAATCTCCTCGCGTGATTCCATAAATAACAACGATTGCCACACACAACAATAAAGCGATGCCAAACAGACGGCTCACCAACCGAGTCATTTCTTGTTGTAGGGGAGTCGGTTCCGGCTTGACTTTTTGCAAAGCGTTACCAATCTTGCCCATCTCTGTTTGAGCGCCCACTGCTTGGACTTGAGCAATTCCCTGTCCTTGAACTACCAAGGTTCCAGAATATACAAAGGGCAACTCGTCTCCCCCTGGACGCGCCATTTTCACGGTACCGGCGGCAGCAACTTTGCGAACGGGTAGGGATTCCCCAGTGAGTAACGATTCATCAGTTGAAAAATTTGAGCATGATAGTACCATTGCATCGGCAGGAACGCGATCGCCTTCTGCCAACACCAAGACATCTCCCCGAACGACTTCTCGCCCTGCAATTCGTTTTCGCTCTCCATCCCGAATCACCAAGGCGCGAGGACTAGAAAGATCGCGCAAGGCTTCTAGGGCGTGTTCCGTCTTACCTTCCTGGTAAAGGCTAATTCCGGTGATGAAGAAGACGAAACCTAGCAAAATCAGGGCTTCCTGTAGATCGCCTAAAATCCAATAAATGATACCACCACCGACTAGCAAGAGGAAGATCGGATCTTGAACGGTTTCCCAAGCGAACGATAAAATACTGCCAGAGCCAGCCGAGGGGAGTTCATTGTAGCCATCCTGTTTGAGCCGAGCGATCGCCTCTTGCTCAGATAAGCCATCCACGGTATTGAGATCGACGGTGGAAACCATAATCTCGCTTTTTCCTATGAAACACAAAAACAGAGCTATTCAACTTGATATTAAATACCAAACTTGAAGAACTCGTGAGGTAATATAAACGTTTATCCTGATTCACTTCCAAACTCGCTTCTTCACCGAGACAGTTCTGAGTGCTGTTACCGGATAGCTAGGGTTTAGCCCGTAACGAGTGCTGTGTAAAAAATTTTCACTGACTGCTAACTCCATCAGTGGTTCGTCCACTTATCTCACTCTCGTGGATGCGGTAGATTGCGATCGCTTCTGAACGTCCCTCAGCATCAATCCAAGTTCGATTGATCGCAGGTGAGAGCGTTGTATTGCGCTCTTTGATCAAGTGCATTGCGCGATCGATGTCTGAATGCTCGGTGAGGCGTGAGGCTCGACCATTCACAATCACGCTGCGCCAATGAAGGGGCCCGTGAATTTCTTCAACCTGTAGGCAGATTTCTGGATTCGCATCTATGTCGTGAGTCTTCATGCCGACCGTTGTAAACAGGTAGATGTCCTCTTCTTCAAGATAATAATACATTGGCATCACGTAGGGTTTGCCTTCGTGTACGCAGCCAAGATGACCGTATCCTACTTGGTGTAGTAGTTCATGTATTTCTTTTGAACTCATTTCATCAATATCTAACATTAATATTCTCCTAAAGATTCAGTTGATTGATAGTGTATTAAAGAGAAATATTCTCCGCCTTACATCTGTTGTTAGATAGAGTAGATATGTGAAAACTGAAATAATTCATAATTAAGAATTCATAATTTCAAGACGCTTCCAAACTTGCTACCGTTGCGCTATCAATGGTAAGTCCTAAACTATCCACTATCCTGTTGACCAATGAATTAAAAATTCATTGGGGGCTGCTGTAGAGTCTTTTTAATTATGAATTAATAATTATAAATTAATAATTATTTGGACATTAGACCAGATGCTGCAAGCGACTCAGACGCTTTGAGTAACTTTTCATCACCTCTACGGCAAACATGGGTGTTTCCTGAACAGCAAAGAGAAACTCTTCCTCATTAAGGAAAACCAGTTTGGTATCTACCTTGGCGATCGCTGTATAAGTTCTATTTTTAATTCCTACAAGTACCCCGACATCGAAAACTTCCCCCGTATCAATGGTTTCTACAATCTTGCCATTGACTAATATATCTATCTCTCCTTCGAGAATCCCATACATTTCATCACCAGGCTGTCCTTCTTCAAAGATGACTTGGCCTGCTGAAAATACTTTAGGGTCGGATTGTTTTTGAAAGATACTGACTGTTAACACAGGACTTAGCATTAGAGCAACCCCAAATTATTTTTTTTTAAACGAAACCTTTATATAACGTCAGTTCGGGTTAAGAACTCAAATTTGATTACTTGGACGAAAGAATAAGGCTTTCACCCTATCCAAACTAACGACATAATCAAAGTTTCAGCTTATCCCGATCTCAGGTTTATATAGCTTTAGGCGAACCCAGAAAAGTACACTACTTTTTGTCGATTAACTCTCGAACTTCGCAAATTTTCTGATTAGCTGCCTGACATATCATTAAATCAGAAAGCATCAAATCCTTCTTGTATCTTGCTAGGTAAATAAGTTCAGTTTTCTCTACCACTTTTGAATGTTTTATGAGGATTTGTATAAGTTATACATCAACTAAAACATTTACTCAAACATAATATTTGACGGCAAAACTTTATACTTATTCTTGTCAAAATAAGGTAATATTAATATCTAGAAAAGGAAGTGTCCAATATTGGCGGCTATAAAAGGACACTCACCATGACCTACTCAGATTTCTCTTTGAATCGATAAGCCTAACGTTATGGCAACTCTTAGAGACACTCCGCGATCGCTTACCGCTTTCATACAATGAGTTAATTGTTGCATTGTTGCATTGTGTATTTGTTGGATTAACCTCTTGTTTACTAGCTGTATCGTCACTTCTGCTGCTTCCAAACCAGGTTGTACTCTCTCTCAACAGTCACCAGCAATTTTGCCTGCAACGAAGATAAATAAGGTTTAGCTTGTTTCCCCAACCCCTGCAACAGCCAATCCACAGCCTCGTCACGGGTCGCCACTTGATGCAACTGCCGTAACCTCAAACATAACTGCTGCATGAATCTACAATCTTCATCAAATAGTTCCAGTAACTTCAGGTGTTCGATTTTTACAGTGTAGTCACCATCCCAGGTTTGAACTGTACAGCTATAGTCTCCAACATGGCTGACTACGCCCCAATAACCCGCTTTACCTCTCAAGTCTGGATTATCTTTGGGCAGAAGAACGCATATCTCCCCAACGTGGTAAGGATTGGGTACTTTCGTCCTTTCGCGTATCCTATCCACAACGTCTTTCACTATGCGACCGGATGGAATTTTATTGCCAGCTTGCTCTACTGCCTGTTGCCATACATCCGCTTGCACAGCCGGTTCCAACTCGGCTTTCGCCAAAAAGCGCAATTGTCGTTCGTTGGTCGGCATTGGAATTTGCCGACCAATGGTCGGCAAAAACTTTTGAAGATTCTCATAAACCACAGTAGCCGAAATCTTTAAGTACGCTGCATCACGACTATAATTGAAGCGATCGCGGCAGTATTCTTCAAAAGTACGATGCGTGGAACGGTACAGGCGTCTGTCCCTCAACTCCATCAGCGCCTGTATCCTTTTAACAGGTTGGGGTTTTTCATTGCTTTTTATATTTTGCACTGATGAAAGAATACTTTGACGAAAATCAGTCCAATACCACAGTTAACAAGAAAGACTTCAGTTGTCAGGAGCCTGAATTCAATTCTGACTTCTGACAACTGACAACTGAATTCAATTTCAGCTTATTCTAGAAAATACCCTCTTCAGCACATGGGTAAAACAACGGCTAATGCTTGATTATTTAACGGCGGGTATTATATTTTGGATGACTTTGTTTGGAGTACAAGAGTCGTTGTTAGAATTTCGCCTGGGTTATCTCGGTCGCTACTGGTTTCTTGCAATTAGTGCTAGCTTACTCCTGAGCTTTTTGCTCTCTGCCCCAATTACTATCACGCTAATCATTAAATTTGCGGTAGATCCGTTTACTTTCCCAGGTAATGTAATTCTCTCAGGAATTGCTGCGGTAATCTTTGGTGTGATTCTTACCCTGGCGCAGTGGTTGATACTTCGTTAATCCGAAATGACACCGAGAGTTTTTGCACTGATCAATACAGTTATTGGAATTCTCGTCTACTTCCTATTGGTATGGCTCAATGAAGGTACTCTGGAGTGGAGTGGTAATCCCTTTAGCGGCTGGAAAACTGTCCTCATCTTTTTAGCTGGTGGTGCGATTACCGGAGCAGCCACTGGTAAAGCCTTGGATTTTTATTGTGAGCGAGTCGAACAGCGATTAATTCAGCTTGAGAGAGAAAGAGAAGAGAAAGAAAGACTCAGAAGAGAAAAAATAGAAAACGAAATATTTGAAAGGAAAAAGCAAGAAAGAGAGGGGATGGTTCGCTAGAGCGAGAAACCCCATACATAAATTTAGGGCTGCTGAAACAAGAACCGGAGGCAGAGCGTTTCGCCTGTCCACCGCAAACACAGACAAATTTCTTAATGCTCCTCCAAAGTGAAACTATTAACCCTCTATTATCAGACTAAAATGAGTCCAAAGCACAAAATTACTCTGACTTTTATCCTTCTTTAGTAGTACAGGAGAATTTTTGTGTAGCCAAGGGACTTATAGTAGCCAAAATCTCATTGAGACAAAGAGGCAGCGCGGTCTTCTGCCTTTGGGAGCTATATCTGCATGGTATTTATTGAACTCTTGGAGCGCGATCGCAATCTCAAAGTTTTCTTGTCTTTTAACCATTTAATATCAAGCAGATAAATGTTATTCGCTTAAATTCAAGATCAAAATCATGATTTTAACTTGCTAAGGGAGTCCGAAATTAGCAATTCTGACAAAAGAAAGTTT